>JAQGKA010000504.1 GCA_028290355.1 Tardiphaga sp.
AATCCGGCTGGTGGGCCGACAGGGTGAGCGATCATTTCGCAGGCAGCGCACGCGACGCAATCGAAAGCCTGGCGCCCCGCCTCGGCCTGCGTGACCCGCTTATGGACGCGCCGGTGGCGCAATTGTCGACCGGAGAAAAACAGCGCCTCGCTCTGATGCGGGCGCTCCTGCAGCGACCGAAGCTACTGCTGCTAGACGAGCCGACAGCGGCACTCGACGAGGCGTCGGTCGGCCTCGCTGAAGCGTTGCTGCAGGAATTCAGTGCGGCCGGTGGCTCGCTGATCCTCGTGACCCACGACCCCCGCCAGGCACAGCGCCTCGGCACGCAGCATTTCCGAATGGTGGCGGGCCGTCTGGAGGCGGCATGAGCCCGATCTCGCTGACACCCTTCGACATCGCCATCGCCGCGTCATTGATCGTAGTCGACGCGGCGCTCTCGATCTGGCTGCATATCCGCCTGCACTGGCAAATGGCCATCGCCGCTGCGCGCATGGTCATGCAGCTGGTTGCCATCGGCTTTGTCCTCAAGCTCATCTTCTCGCTCAACAGCCCCGCGGCAACGCTGCTTCTTGTGGTCGTGATGGTGCTGGTCGCAGCCCGGGAAGTTGCCGCGCGGCCGGAACGCCGCTTCGAGGGCGGAAAAAACCTTATCATCGGCGCGTCGAGCGTCGGCTTCGCGACGTTGCTGACGGTGGTGCTCGCCCTGACAACGGCGATCCGCCCGCAGCCCTGGTACGATCCCCACTATGCGATTCCGCTGGCCGGCATCATCCTCGGTAGCGTGCTGAACTCCGCAAGCCTCGCGCTGGACAGCTTTCTCGGATCGGTGCGGCGCGAGCGGCCGGGAATCGATGCGCGGCTGGCATTGGGGGAACGCTATCAAACAGCGATCGCGCCCATTGTACGCGAAGCGGTGCGGCGCGGCCTGCTCCCGATCATCAACCAGATGTCTGCAGCCGGCATCGTCACCCTACCCGGCATCATGACCGGACAAATCCTCGCCGGGCTCGATCCCATGGAAGCGGTGAAGTACCAGATCCTGCTGATGTTCCTGCTGTCGGGCGGAAGTGGTCTCGCGGCGCTGACTGCTTCATATCTAGCGGCCTGGTTTCTCACCGACGACCGCCAGCGGCTGCGCCTGGATCGACTGAGCGACTGAGCGACTGACCGCGTGATCCAGTTGCGCCCGCATTTGGCAAATCGTCTGACTGGCATTCAAGCCTCAGCGCTACGCGGCGGCAATACTCCAATATGGACGGGTCTTTCGCCGATCAGAGACTATGAAGTAAGAATGGCTGCTACGTACCAGGCGCAGCCGCTCGACGGGCGCTCCCTTAATTTTCACGGGCAAGATTCTTTTTTCGTAGTGACGCGGTTGGCCTTAATCCGCGTGAGGCTGAAGGGCGAGGCGATCGAGGCCCTGCATCTTGTAGCTCTCCGGTACGGCGGCGCCTGACGTGAATCACAGAGCGGGCCCCAGCTTTTCGGGCACCGCTTCGAGATGACATGCCACCCACTGACCGTCTCCGGTGGATCGAAGCTCCGGTTCCTCGATCCGGCAGCGATCGAACACGTATGGACAGCGGGTATGGAAGCGGCATCCGCTTGGTGGATTGATCGGGCTCGGCACGTCGCCCTTGAGGATGATCGGGTTGCGGATGGCTCCTAGGAAACGTCCGTCACGGCGTCAAGCTTCTGGGAAGGATCGATGACGCGGCCGCCGCGCAGGATCAAGTCGAAGGGCATCGTAGTCTCCTGAAATCACAGTGAAGGAAGTCGTTGACCGCTTTGCGTCAGAAGGAAAGGTTCCGGATTCAAGCCTGAGACATTCTGCCGATCCTTGAACAACTTCCCGGCGATGACGTTAGACGACAAGCTGGTTCACAAAGCACTCGCACAGCAGGCAACTAGGCGAAGGCGGATTTTTGATCTGTCACTTCGGTCATCGCAGGCCGTTTGGCGCGCCAGGTCGTTGCCATCTCATAGGCGTGAGCGACGCGAAGCAACGTGCCCTCCTGGAACGGCTTCGCTGCGATCTGAATTGCTACCGGAAGGCCACCTGCTCCAAAGCCGCTGCAAACCGACATCGCCGGATAGCCGGTGACGTTAAACGGCATGGTGAAATTTGCTTTGTCCAGCATCACCCATTTCGGCACATCGGCAATCAGCGGCGCTTCGCCCTGTTGAGCGGCCGTGACGACGACATCGACGTTGGCCATCGCTGCGGCCATTTCCAGGCACAGTTCACGCCGCCGCCGGATCGCCTGCACGTAGTCTGGAGCGCTTGTAAACGCGGCCATTGCAACACGGTCGCGAAACAATTCTCCGTATTCGTAGTAGCGGCTGGTCAGCCACGGCTCGTGCACGGCGTAGGCCTCGGCGAGCAGGATGAAAAATCCGCAGGCGTGATAGTCCATCAACGGCGAAAGTTCGATATCGACGATCTCGGCTCCCCCGCTGCGCCAGACATCAATTGCCGTATCGATTCCGGCGAGGGTTGCAGGGCTGGCGCGGTTGTCTGTCTCATGGAAGTGGCGGATGACGCCGATGCGGAGCCCCTTGACGCCCTCGCCGAGCGCGGCCGCATAGTTCGGCACCGGATGGGCTGCACTCGCCGGATCGGATGCGTCGTGGCCAGCCATGGCTTGCAGAAGCAACGCGCAATCTTGCACCGTCCACGCCATCGGCCCGGCGTGATCCAGCGTCGCAGCCAATGGCAGGATGCCGACCCTGCTGATCAGGCCGTAGGTCGGCTTGATCCCGGCAATGCCGCACAAGGCCGCCGGCCCACGTATTGACCCGCCGGTGTCCGATCCCGTGCCGCCGAGGATCAATCCGGCTGCCACTGCCGCGCCCGTGCCGCTGCTGCTGCCCGCGGTGAAATGCTCGGTATTCCAGGGATTGCGCGCAGGCGGCCACGGCAGATCGAAGGACGGACCGCCCAGTGCGAATTCATGCGTCGCCAGCTTGCCCATCATCACCGTGCCCGCTTCGGTCAGCATCGCGACGCTGCGGGCGTCTTCGGTGGGCACGTTGTCGATGAGCAGCCGGGAATGCGCCGTCGTGCGAATGCCGGCGGTGTTGTAGATGTCCTTGTGACCGATCGGGATGCCGTCCAGCACACCTTTGGAATCGCCGCGCATCTTGCGCGCTTCCGCCGCCCGGGCGTCGGTCAGCGCGCGCTCTTCGGTCACGAGCAGGAAGCTGTTAAGCGCCGGATCGAGCGCCTTGATGCGATCCAGGCAGCTTTGCGTGAGTTCGACGGGAGATAGTTTCTTCGCCGCCATCAGTTTGGCGGCTTCAGCGATGGTGAAAGGACCGCTCATTCGGGCACGAAGATCAGGGCGGACTCGGCCTCGCGAGGTTTCGGCCGTTTGACCCGCTCCACCATTGCATCGAGCTTGCCGAGCACACCGAACAGCTCTTCGCGGGTCGCGGCGTCCAGCGGAAGTCTGCTCCGCCCCACGGTCGCGTCAAACTCAGCCTTCGTCATCGTCGTCATCGGATTCTCCGGATGCCCGGGCGCAGGCTAGACGGCCAGCCACCCACCATCAACAGGTAATTCGATGCCGTCACGAAAGTGCCCCCGGGCGGTTGGGACGTACCTGGCGATTGAAGTGGATGGCAGCTCGTGCCCGACACAGAAGCCGTTTCAGTTCCTTGCGAGAAACTCTTCGGCGCCTCTCGCGAACACCTGCATTCCGAGAACGAGGTCCTCTTCCTTTGTGTCTTCGGTCCAATGGTGGCTGATTCCGTTGATGGAAGGGACGAACAGCATGCCGACCGGCAGCCGTCGACCCAGCACGTTGGAATCGTGGATGGCACCGCTTGGCATCGCCTGCCAGTGATCGGGGCACAGCTCGCGCGCCGCCGATGAAAACGCATCGAGAACCGCCGGATCGCAAAGCGTCGGCTGCAGTTCACTCATCAGCTGCATAGTAGCTGTGCAGCGCTCGCGCCGGTTACTTTCCTGGACCAGGCGCCGCAGGCAGGCCTGCAGGCGATCCATGACCTCGGGAGACAGGTCCCGGAACGAGAAGTCGATCTCGGCGCGCCCTGGAATAATCGCCGTTGCATTGGGCTCCAGGACAATGCGCCCCGTCGTCCACACACTGCGGTCACCGCAGATGCGGGGAAACGCGTCGTCGACCTGTGACAGAAACCGAACGGCTGATAGCCCCGCATCGCGTCTTTCCCGCATGGTTGTGCCGCCGGTGTGGTCCTGCTGGCCCTCAAACGTCATTCGCCAATGCTGAATGGCCACGATCCCGGTGATCACGCCGACGCGGAGATTTCCGCTTTCCAGCTGGGTGCCCTGCTCGATGTGCATCTCGATCGCGGCCTTGTATCGGCTCAGATCCGGCGTTAACCGCGGTCTCCCGGCCAGGCCGGCCGACGCCAGCGCGTCCCTCAGACTCGTGTCATCATTTTTATTGCGCGCCAGGTCGATCTGTTGTTCGGAAAAATCACCGATCAGGCTGCGGCTTCCGATCATATTGCCGTAGTGCCCTTCCTCGTCTGCATAGGCACAGACATCGACGGGAAGGCCAGCGCGCACCAGCGCCACCGCTGCAACGACGCCTAGCGCGCCATCAAGCCAACCGGCATGATTCTGCGTCTCCAGATGACTGCCCGCCAGCAGGCGCGGTCCGGTCGCCGGTCCCCGACCAAAGACATTGCCAATGCCGTCGATAGATGGCTCCAGGCCCACTTCAGCAAGCAACTCACACAACCAATGACGGCTCGCCATGTCGTCGGCGCCGTACGTCGGCCGGTGAACGCCCGTGTGATATCGGCCGATATTCCGAAGCGACTGCAGATCTTGTAAGAAGCGACAAGTGTCAAGCTACACTTTGATCTCCGTGATAGGCGCTCCGGCGGGAGCTTCGAATTGATCGGCCGCTTCGCGCCATCAGCGGACATACAATTGATCGTAGCGCTCGGCGACGAGAGCGCATCGGTCCGAGGCCAACTATCAGCCAGCTTCAGCACTGTTTCCCGCCGCTGCTACGCGATCGGAGGAAAGTGGGTCCGCCAATGCTGCGCGACATCAATGCCGCGGCAGAACCAGACACCATCATGACTGCGCATGTAGTCGAGCAATTTGATCAGTCCGCCGATACGGCCGGGCCGGCCGACCAAGCGATCGTGCAATCCGATCGACAGCAATTTTGGCGCGCCGGCCTCGCCTTCCGCATGGAGCACGTCGAAGGCATCGCGCATATAGGCGAAGAATTGCTCGCCAGTCGAGAAGCCCGCATTCTCGTTGAAACGGTTGTCGTTGGCCTCATAGGAGTAAGGCACGACGAGGAAAGGACCGTGCTCGGTCTTCACCCAATAGGGCAATTCGTCGGCGAGCGAATCGCGGTCATAGAGAAAGCCGCCCTCTTCGGCGAGCAGGCGACGCGTGTTGGGGCCGGGACGGCCGGTCATCCAGCCGAGCGGACGGCTGCCGGTGAGATCGGTGAGAATCCTGGTCGCCTTGCGGATATGCGCGCGCTCGGTCGCCTCATCGACATCGCAATAGTCGATCCAGCGATAGCCGTGACTGACCATCTCGTGGCCGCGCGCGACGCAGGCTTTCGCGAGTTCGGGATTCTGCTCCATCGCACGCGCGACGCCGAGGATGCTGACCGGCACCTTGAAGCGGTCGAGCACGTCGAGGACGCGCCAGGCACCGCGGCGGCTGCCATATTCGAACACGGACTCGACCAGCGGCACCCGGACGCCCTCTTTCGTCGGCACGCCGATATCGTTGAGCATGCCTTCAGAGGCCGCGTCGCCATTGGCCAGCGTCGACTCGCCGCCGCCCTCAATATTCAGGCTGACGCTGACCGCAATCTTGGCGCCGTTCGGCCAGCACGGATCAGGCGACGTTGCACCATAGCCGACGAAGTCGCGCGCCTGCATCGGCTCCGGCCGGACGTCGCCCGGTTTCATCGCTTCAAAATCGGGCATGTCGCCTCCGGGAGGACTCGGTCGAGCGGGACGATGCAGGGATCGTAACCGAAGAACCAGTCGGTCTCGGTCGGCCCGTGCATCCACGAATTGGCGATGGAAATCTCCTGCACATCTGCGACGCGCGGAATGCGGATCGCGGTATAGCGCGCGAAGGCAGTGGCGGGATCGTCGAATTCGGCAATGCAGCGGGCGAGGATCGCGGCATCCTCGATCGCCATCGAGCCGCCGGCGGCCATGAACGGGCGCACCGCGTGGGAGGCATCGCCCATCAGCACGACGCGGCCCTTGTACCAGGTATCGCTACGCGGCCGGTCAAAGATCGGCCACACCGTGACGTCCTGGGCGGCTTCCGTCACGCGTTTCAGATCGGCATGCGCGCCATCGAATGCCGCGATGAATTCGTCGCGGTCACCCTTCACCGGCGAGCCGTCGCCATCCCAGCGCGCGGCCGGCAGCGCCGCCATCACATAGACCTCGTTACGGTCGGGCGTCATGTAGTAAGCCAGCGTATGCCGGTCCGGCGCCCACCATTTGGTGCAGTCGGCAATAGGTTTCCCCTTGATGCGGCTGGCCGGAAACACCGCGCGCGGTGCAGAACGCCCGACGAAGCGCGGCTCTTCCGCGCCAAGGATAAAGTCGCGCGTGACCGAGCGGATGCCATCGGCCCCGATGGCGATGTCGGCCTCCCCGCGCGTGCCGTTGTCGAAATGCAGTGTCAGGCCATCGACGCGCTCATCGATACCGGCAAGCTTGTGGCCGAAGCGTATCGTGCCGGGAGCGAGCGGACGCTGCAGCAATTGATGCAGATCGGCGCGATGGATGTTGACGAAGGGACCGCCGAAGCGTGCTTCGCATTCGGCATCGAAATCGAGCCTGTAGAGCTGCTCGCCGCTGTCCCAGGCGCGGCTGAGAAACGTGTCGGGCCGAATGCCGGTGGCAGCGAAGGCTTTCTCCAGATCGAGACGGCGCAGCACCTTGGAGACATTGGCGCCGAGAATGATGCCAGCACCGATCCGCGAAAAGCTCGGCGACTGGTCATAGACATCGACCGAAAACCCAGCACGCTGCAACAGCCCCGCCGCCGTCAGCCCTGCCAGACCCGCGCCGAGAACGGCGATCCGTGTTCCGCGATCCATCTATCACCTCGTTCAGGGGCGCTGACAGATCGCAACGCCGGATCATTCGATATCGAATGATTTCGCTTAAAACGGTCGGTCTGGCCCTGTCAAGCGAGGGGAGAGCATGCCATTCGATGAGGCCATATGATCATATTTTGCGCCATTTTGCTTGCCGTCTGACAAAAGTTTGGGCGCAACCTTGGTTGATCTCGGTCAAAATGAAAACTATTTTTGTTCGACTGCGAATGAATTGGCGCGTGAGCTTTCGCGCGTCGTGCCGGCCTCCTCTTTCCCTGTCATCAAGGTCAAACCATGAAACTCCGCGCTTGCCTTACTGCCGCCCTTCTCGCGACGATGGCCGTCGCCGGCGTTTCCACCGCGCAAGCGGCGGAGATCAATTTCATTACCGATTTCGGCTTCAACGGCCGCCACGCCTATTTCTACGTCGCCCGTGAGAAGGGCTACTACAAGGCCGAGGGTTTTGACGTGAACTTCGTGCGCGGCCAGGGCTCGGCCGACGCCATCAAGAAGGTCGCCGCCGGTGTCGCCAGTTTCGGCTTTGCAGACGCAGGTTCACTGGTGCTGGCGCGGGGCAATGACGGCGTGCCGGTGAAGCTGGTCTCGGTCGTCTATGCCAAGCCGCCGCAGGCGATTTTTGCGGTGAAGGGAAGCGGCATTACGTCGCCCAAGGATCTCGAAGGCAAGACCGTCGCCGATACGGCGTCGAGCTCGGTGCGCCTGCTGTTCCCGGCTTTCGCCAAGGCCGCCGGCATCGATGCCGACAAGGTGAAGTGGGTGGTGGCCGAAGGCTCGGCGCTGCCGTCGCTGCTCGCCAACGGCCGTGCCGACGCGATCTGCCAGTTCTCGGTCGGCGAGCCCTTGATCGCTGCCGCCGTCGCGCCGAAGGAAGTGGTGCGGATCAACTACGCCGACAGCAAGCTCGATTACTACGGCAACGGCCTGATTGCCTCGGAAGAGATGATCGCCAAGAGCCCCGACCAGGTGAAGGCCTTCGTCCGCGCGACTGTTAAAGGCATGAAGGACGCCTTTGCCAACCCGGCGGAAGCGGCGACCATCATGGCGAAGTATCAGAAGGAGCTGCAGCCGGCGGTGATCGAAGGCGAGACGAAACTGGTGAAGGAACTAGCCGAGGTAAAGGGCACCTCGCTCGGCCATATCGAGTCGAAGAGCATTGCCAACACCGTCGAAGTGATGTCGGCCAACTTCACGCTGAAGAACCCGGTGAAGCCAGAGGACCTGTTCGCACCGGGCTTTGTCGACTGATGACGGCAGCTCCCGCGCTCAACACCACACCATCGCGGCCCGCCGCGGCGGTGGTACCGGCGATCGAGATCAAGAGCGTCACCAAGTCCTATCCTGGCCAAAGTGGCAAAGCCGTGTACGCGCTTGGCCCGGTCGATCTGCGCATTGATCCCGGCAGCTTCGTTTCGGTGGTCGGCCCCTCCGGCTGCGGCAAGTCCACGCTGCTGCGCCTCGTCGCGGGGCTCGAGATGCCCGACGGCGGCACCATGCAGCGCTACGGCACGCCGCTGAACGGTCCGTCCCATGAAGTCGGCATCGTGTTTCAGGAACATGTGCTGTTTCCCTGGGCCACTGTGCTCGACAATGTGCTGCTCCCGGCCGAAGTGTTGGCACTGCCGAAAGCTGCCGCCCGCGAGCGCGCGCTAAAACTGCTCGACCTCACCGGCCTGAAGGACTTTGCCCATCAGCGCCCGCAGGCGCTGTCCGGCGGCATGAAGCAGCGCGCCGCGTTCTGCCGTGCCATGATCTCCGATCCCCGCCTGCTGCTGCTCGACGAGCCGTTCGGTGCGCTGGATGCGCTGACCCGCGAGGAACTGTCGCTGGAATTGTCGCGGCTGTGGCAGGAGCTCGGCCGCGCCGCGCTCCTGATCACCCACGACATCGAGGAAGCCATCCTGCTTGGCGACCGCGTGCTGATCATGTCGGAGCGTCCCGGCACCATCCGCGCCGATCTCACCATCGACCTGCCTCGCCCGCGCAACGCCGATACGGTCAAGCTGCCACGCTTCCAGGAGATCAAGAACCAGATCCGCGACATCATCTTCAACCGGACGGAGGGCTGATCATGTCGCCCTCGCGCTTCTTCGACCGCGCCGCCACGCCGCTGATCTATATCGCCCTCCTGATTGCCTGGGAGCTGATCACCGACACCCTGAAGGTGCCGACCTGGATGCTGCCCTCGCCGTCGGAGATCTATCATTCCGCCGTGAAATGGGCGCCGGAGCTTGCGTCAAATACCGTAGTGACGCTGCGCGAGACCGTGCTCGGCTTCGTGCTGGCGATCGCGCTGTCACTGCCGCTGGCGATCCTGGTCAGCCTTAATGCGCTGGCGCGCCGGGTGATCTATCCGATCCTGCTTGGCCTGCAATCGGTGCCCAAGGTCGCCATCGCGCCGCTGATCATCCTGTGGTTCGGCCTGTCCGAATGGCCGAAGATCGTCGTCGTTGTACTGGTCTGCTTCTTCCCGATCCTGGTCAACATGGTGGCCGGCTTCGAGGCGGCGCCAAAGACGATGCTCGACCTGATGCGCTCGCTCGGCGCCTCGCCGCATGTCGTGTTCCGTCGGCTGCGCATTCCAGTCGCGCTGCCGCACTTCTTCACCGGATGCAAAGTGGCGGTGACCTTCGCCGTGATCGGCGCAGTGATCAGCGAATTCGTCGCCGCACAGGATGGCCTCGGCTATCTGATCCTGACCTCGACCGCCCAGTCGCAGACCCCGCTCGCCTTTGCCGCCATCGCCGTTCTCACCGTATTGAGCATTGCGCTGTTCCACGGCATCGAATTTATCGAGAAACGCGTGATCGACTGGACGCCTTGAGATATGACGGACCGTAAACCGGGGACAAAAATGCGCCGCGGGGCCAACAGCGCGGCGTTGCGCGAGCAGGTCGATGCCATCTTTTCGCAATGGCAGACGGAGCGGCCGGACATCGATCCGGGCCCGGTTCATGTGTACGGCCTGATCGGCCGCATCCAGATGCAATGCACCGCCTTTATCGATGAGGTGTTGGAGCCGTTCGCACTCACCCGTGGCACCTACGATGTCCTGACCGCCCTACGCCGTGCGGGCGCGCCCTACGGTCTGTCGCCGAAACAGATCGCCCAATCACTGCTGCTTAGCGGCGCCGGCCTGACCAGCCGGCTCAACAAGCTCGAAGCGCAAAACTATCTGGCGCGGCTGCCGGAGCCGAACGACCGCCGCACCTTGCGCGTGCAGCTCACAGCCGCCGGCGAGGCGGTCATCAACGAAGCCATTCCGCTGGTGTTCAACGTGCAACGACATCTGCTTCTGCCTCTTGGTGCTGATGGCCAGCAACGCCTCGTGCAGGAACTGACGCGATTTTCAGAAGCGATCGACAGCTGGCCGGTCAAGGAGTCAAAGCCGATCGGGGCACCGGATGATCTTTCGATCCGCTCACGACGGAACCGGTTTGTCCATTCGTAACAAAGGCCGCTTTGCGCCAGAGGCGGTCGGTCGCGAGTAAGTTCCTGGGAAAAACCTTGCACGTTAAGTCACAATTGATCCCTCAGTCTAAGTAATCGAGCGTGACCTTACGCTTCTATGTGTATGGAACGGGTTGAACATTCCCCTTCCGAACTCAGAAAATCGCTAGAAGCTTGCCGCTAAATGAGAACCTTCCTTCGAGTATGTTGATGCATAATCACCGTGGCGGCTCATCGACCCACACGTCGCTTTGCTTGATACGCTTGATCAGGGCCTGGGGATCGAATTTCCGAAAGTCCAGGGGGATCTCGAACAGACGCGCGGGCTGCGGCTCTTCCTTAATGTTCTCAGCAGTGATGGTCACCCCGTCTTCCGTCTGGATGCGCAGCGGGAATTTAAGGTCCGCGTCGATCCAGCCGAGGATGTTGCGATTCGGGGCTGAAACGGCCCGGTAGATGGCAGCGCGGCGTCCGTCGATCATCTCCTCGCCTATGCGCTCGCACAGCCATGAATCGCTCGGGTCCATGGTGCCAGCGAGCTTCGCCATAGTCTGCCATTGCCGGCAAGGGTCGTTCGGATCGACCGGAACGAACATCCGGGTCAGCCGGCTCGATTGCCGCGCTTCCATGAAAATTCTTTCGGCCGGGCGTGCGAAAAAAGCGGCGCGGCTCGTGGCGTTGACCAAAAAGAAGCCGTCCGCAAAATCCGGAGTTTCGATGCGCACCTTGTCGTTGAAAACACGGAGCTTCCCGGCAGTCGCGGATTCCGGGGCACTGATGTGAGTAGTGACGAGATCGGCCGAAAATTGCTGCGCCTGCGCTGAGACGCAGCCACAAATAAGAGCGCTGACGAGGCCGAGAAGGCTCAGCCAGAACGAAACCATCAGGCCTTTGGCCATCGCAATAATCCGTTGTATGGGTCCGCACAAAAACAGCGCCGACCGAGCCATCAGGTTCGATCGGCGCCGCCACAACGAGGTCAGATCATAACCGCGCAGTTATTGTCGTACGATCACTCGGTGTAGGCTTGATTGACAGGATGGTCGAAGTCGAAGGTATCGAACAGGTCGGAAAGCGCCGGACTGTTGGTCGGCACGTACGGATTGTTCTTCGCCATTTTCGGGTTGGGAAGATTGTCACGGCTGCGGCTCGTCAGCGGCTGGAGCTTCCAGTTGCGCTCGATGAACTTCAACAGCGAGACGTGGTCGGCGTAGCCATGGTGGATCTTTCCGCCGGTCGAATAGGGAGAGAGAATCAGCAACGGAACGCGCGGTCCATCACCGAAGAAGTCGAGCGGCTGGACAAAGCCCGAGTCCCAGTAGCCGCCGGCTTCATCCCACGTGATGAACACGACCGTCTCGGCCTTGAGCTTGGGATTATCGTCAAGGGCAGAGAGGACGTTGAGCGCGTAGGCTTCGAACAGATCGACCTTCGAGCTTTGCGGATGACCATCGAGTAGACCATCGGGCTTGCCGAACGACACCGAAGGCAGGGTGTTGTTCTTGATGGCCGTGATCAGATCCGAGGTATCCTTGATATGCACCGTCCGGACTGCGGGGTCGGCCATGATCGACTTCGCGTACTGGAACGGATTGCAGATCTGGCAATAGGCGACGCCGAGGGCATGGGCTGGATCCGCGAGCGCCGCTGCGCCCAAGTTAGGACTGGTCGGATTTGCCGCAACCGCCGCATTCGAGAGAGCCACGGCATCATTATACGCACCGCCGTAGTAGGCCCATGAGACTTGCTTCTCGATCAGGGCGTCACCAATCGTTTTGACGGCTGACGGCGGAAGGTTGTTGCCCCCCGACAAGGCGCCGTTCGGCAGGAAGCCGGGATTGACGTTGTTGAGCATGTAGTAGTGACGCTGTTTGCAATTGGGCTCCGCGGCGTAGGGCAGATGCTCCAGATAGCTCACGATCGGCTGGACGCCGGGCTGGAACACGTCCGCGCAGGCGCTGAAGTTGCCATCGACGGTGTACTGATTGATGGTGCCTGCTTTCGGATTAGGATTGGCGATCAGGGTCGTGGGCGGCGTGGTGGCATTGCCGTTACCGTCGCTCCAGTAACCGGCGTCGCCGGTGCCAAGCATGAAGTGGTTGGCACCGGTACCACCCTGGACCGACTGGTGGAAATTGTCGCTCAGGGTGAAGCGGTCGGCCAGCATCTTCAAGACCGGAGCCTGCTCCTGCTCGGCATTGTAGAATCCCATCGAGTTGCCCTGGCTCTTGTTGGTCGCCGAATAGGAGGCCATTACGAACGGGAAGATATCGCTCTTGCAGCCAGCGGGATTGTCATTCGTCGCGTTGGCGAGGCTGCAATCCTGCTGCTGCCATGCCTGGTAGAAGCGGTGCGTCGTGTCACCGGTATAGTCGTCGTCGCTGATGGCAGGACCTTGCAGCGGAAACGGGCCCGCCAGGGTGCCGGCGCCGGGAACGCGGGTGTCCAGTGAATTGACCGGCAGGCTGCTGGCGCCGGTCGTCAGAATGTCGAGGTCGGACGGATCCATGTCCTTTTCGACGCTGGCTTCGGCAACGGTCTTGAACGGCGGCGCCGTGTCGCTCGATGTCGTCGGAGTGCCAGCAGTGTTGGGCTGCGGCATCGCGTTGGTCGCGCTGTAGGGGAACTTGGCGACATTGGGAGCGCCGATGTAATAGGCCGGTTGAGCTCCGACCGAGAACTGTTGCGCCTGTGCGAAATTCGGACCCGGCGAGCCGTCTTCGTTGACGATTCCCTTGGACAGAAGGTTGGAAATCGTTTGTCCTTTGCCCTTCGGCCGATACACGCCGAAAGTGTGATCGAGACCGCGATTCTCGCCGATCAAAACGATGACGTGTTTGATCGGGCTTTCGGTCTTGACTGCGTCTGCGGAATCATTGCCGTGATGCTTGTCGTTATCGTTGTTGTTCTGATCAAGGTTGCTGTGATGGGAATGCTTGCGCTGGTCCCAGTTGCTTCTGCCTCCTTCAGCGCTGTAGCTTGCGGTAACAATCGCCAGCGTCGAGACGACGCATAACGCGGTCGTGGCACGCCATCTTTTTTTCACATCGAATGTCAGTTTCATTGTCGACCTCAAAGGTTAAAGTTCGCGTTAGTATACTTAGTCGCCGAACATGACGCCCGCGTTTCGGAGCTGTGAAAGCGAACAAAGAAAATTTTGATTCCAAAAAAATATCAACACGATTGGAACTTCAATGCACCGTCGCGCGCGGCGCAGTTCGTCCGACGAGCTGTCATTCGTGGCAGTGAAAATCAGTGCACGACGATCAGCGCGCAGTGTGCCTTGTCTGCAGAACCTGACGCAGAGCCGCATAGTGAGCGTCGTGGACCGTGGGATTGAACAGCGACCACGGCTCCGCGCCCGCCAACAATGTGGGCACGGCAGCAACCATCAAATAGCGATAGTTTTTGTATTCGAAGGTCGCGTCGGAGACTCGACCTTCGGCTGCGGCCATGTCGATGCGGCGCAGCGTGAGGACGAGTTCCTTGAGGGCAAGACGTGCGAGTCCGCGTTCTTGCTGGCCGCCCGACACGCTGGTGTTCTTCCGATCGGGATAGCGCTCGGTCAGCTCGCGCAATTCGCTGCCGATCGTGTCGACCGCAAGTGCGATAACTTCCCTGTCGTTCGCCGGAATTGCGGTTCCGAGAACGGTGGTGAAATCGTTGATTTCCTTGAGCACGGCGCCGGCGCCGTCGTGCTCATAGGGCTGCACGCCATCACCCACTGCGGTGAGATAGGCCACCAGATCGCGCCGATCCTGCGTCGACAGACCGAGATCGAACACCCGGTCGAAATGCGCCACCACCTGATCGTAACTGTCGAAACGCCCGTCATGAAAATATGGCACGTTGAAATCTGCGTTGCGGAGCGTCGGCGTCTTGAAAAGGCCGCCGGAGCCCACATCGTGCTGTTGATGATCGACGAATGCGGCCGACGGCACGTGACAGCCGGCGCAGCTCTGGGCCGGATCGTGCGGAAAAGGTTTCAGGAATAACGCCTCACCGCGCCGCTCGGCATCGCTTATCTGCCCTGTCAATCGCCCGCCGGGGCCAAGATTGGGATTGGGCAGAAAATCGATGTCGTGGATGTAGGCGACGATGGCGTCGAGAACGCCGGGTGAGGGTTCAGGGCCGGAAAACTCATTGACGATGACGTTGCGGACGAAATCGCGCAGCGACGCCATCCGGCCGTCGTGGCCGTATGGAGCGAGATAGCGCGCGCCGCGCAAGCTCGGAATCCTGATCGGATCCAGCACGAAGTTGTCGGCCTTGGGGTTGAACAGCGGACCGGTGGTGTCGAAATTGCCGGGACGCGTCGACATCTTCGGGATGAAGAACTTGGCGTTGGAGGCACCGTTGACATGGCAGGTGCTACAGCTGACACCGGCCTGTCGCGCTACGCCACCCAGAATCCCGGACGAACTGAAGGCCAGATTGCCGAGATTGACCAGATAGGACTTGCCACCGCCAACCGCTTCGGATCGGAACACCTCGCGTGGCTTGTCCAGCGCATCCTCGTTGAGTTCCGTTGTTGCAGGCAGCGTGGTCTGGTCGCCGTCGACCGGAAAAGCCCCGACGCGTCCATGAAAGCCCATCACCAGGAAGCCGAGCGCGACGGCAACGATCCATGAGCCTCGAACGGTCATCGCGATGCCGCCTCTAGCGTCGGTCGTTGCAACCGAAGCATGGCCGCTGCGCTTTGCAACGCGACCACGAGTTCCTCGCTCTCGCGACGCAGTTTCGGAATATCGACGCGCTGCAGATCGCGCCCCGCCAGGAGCGCCTTGAGCTCCTCGATCTTTCCGTCCACCGCATCAGCGAACTTTCGATCGGCCGATTTGAGCACCGCCGCGAAAATGATGCGATAAGCCAACTGGATGCCGGAGATATTGTTGCGCATGTCGTCCAGCGATGTTCCGCTGATGCGGGATTCGCCTCCGTCGGCCTTGCTCTCGCCGACCTCGTAGGCAAGCCGCACGGTGCCATCCAGCAATCCCTGCGGTGTGAGCGGCATGTTGCGAAGCTTGCCGTGAAGATTGCTCAGATGATCAACGAGAGCATCAGTCTCGTTCTCAACATCGATGCGATTTGCGCCAAACAGCTTCGCCTCGATCGCGTGAAAACCGGTATCGGCGTTCGGCCAGGCATCGATTTGGGCGTCAAGCTCGGGAACGAAGCCGGCAGTAAAGACTTCCGAACGCTCCCAGCCGGCGCGAGCCGCGATCCAAGCTTTCCTGGCTCCTGCAAGATCCTTAGCGGCGATCCGCCCGCGCAAGTCGCGCGCGCCTGCTAAAGCCTGACCGATGCCCTCGGTCATATAGGGCCGGTAGCGCTCCGCGGCTTCGTCAAGCGGCGTAGCGTTTGCACTTCGTGCGCCAGTCACCAACACAACGGATAAAAGACACATGGCGGCCCACTGACGCCGGCGCGCGGGCGGCCCACAGTCGCGTGCCAGGCTCCGCCTCGGCGACGCAAAGAGTTCACGGCCGAGATAAGGATCCATCACGATTTTGAAACTCTTTGTGTCGCGGCTTGCATGCTGCGACCGTATGTCGCGCGTAGCGCAATATTGTCTGCTTCGTTTGCCGTTTTGTGACGAGAACGCATTGCGTCGCGATTTTCTCACGCACTCCGAATTTTTGTGAGAACGGACGGCTCGAGAGGCCGGGCCTGTTCGCTCTGCGCTTTCTATTCTCTCTCTCTCCATTTTCACGCGAAACATCAATCGGATCTGGTAGATGCCGCTCGACGACCTTTGTCGGCTGTCAACGCATTCCATGC
This sequence comes from Tardiphaga sp., assembly GCA_028290355.1. Taxonomy (GTDB): domain Bacteria; phylum Pseudomonadota; class Alphaproteobacteria; order Rhizobiales; family Xanthobacteraceae; genus Tardiphaga. Next base: position 16,347 of record JAQGKA010000504.1, read on the forward strand.
GATGTCACATTTTTTTCGTCGAGCTGTCACTTAGCTCTGAAACATTTTGCGCGGCGCTTCGCATTTAATCGTCACGACGTAGCTCTCAGAATTCTTCCAAGTTCAACTCTTCAACAAGGAGGCCATCCCAATGCGTTTGCCAGCAGCCTTAGGATTTGTATCTGCTCTCGCACTTGTGATCGCAGCAGCGAGTGCCGTCGCCGCCGACGATCATCGCGGCCGCGGTTCCGACGACTTCAATAGTTCTCGCACCGCAACGCCGATCAAGCATCTCGTCGTGATCTTTCAGGAAAACGTCTCGTTTGATCACTATTTCGGCACCTATCCGAACGCCCTGAATCTGCAAGACGAAACCCGGTTCTCGCCGTCGAAGCACACGCCTAAAGTCAATAATCTCGCGACGCCGCTCGACGTGAACCACAATTTCACACCGCTCGCAGGCGTCGACCTCCTCAACAACAACCCCAACAGCAATTCCAATGCTCCGGTCGCTCCGAACAGCAGCAAGAGCAATGGCGCTGCCGCGTCCAACCCATTCCGGCTGGCGCCTTCGCAAGCGCTGACGGCGGATCAGGGTCACAACGAAAGCCCGGAGGAAAGCGCGTACAATAACGGCCGGATGGACGGCTTCCCCGCATTCGTCGGCACTGCAGGTCCGCCGCCGAGCGGCATCGGCAGCAAGGCGCTCGTCATGGGGTACTACGACGGCAACACCGTCACCGCACTCTGGAATTACGCCCAACATTTCGCATTGAACGACAACAATTACACGACGCAGTTCGGTCCCTCGACGCCCGGTGCTATCAACCTGATCTCGGGTCAGACCAACGGCATCGCAGCAACGCTGAACGTTCTCGACGGCTCGGGGAATCTGCTGCACGGCACGCATGAGGCGTTCGGGGGCTCCGACCACATCGCGAGCAACATCACTGAAATCGGCGACGGCGACCCGCTCCAGGATGTGTGCTCGAATTCGAGCATCGATCAGGTCACCATGGCCGGCAAAAACATTGGCGACCTTCTCAATGCCAAGGGCACCACGTGGGGTTCGTTCATGGGCGGGTTCGACCTAACCGCCGTCAACGCCAACGGCACCACCGGCTGCGCACGGGAAACCAATCCGACGGTGCCGGGCACACCTGCTTCCACGTCAGTCGATTACATTCCCCACCACGCCTGGTTTCAATACTATGAGTCTACTCGGAATCCAACTCACGCGCGTCCTAGTTCGGTTGAGGCCATCGGTCACAGCGTGATCCCGCATACCAACACGCCGGACCCGGCTAATCACCAATATGACATCAAAGACTTTTTCACGACGTTGAAAGCGGGCAACCTGCCGGCCGTGAGCTTCCTGAAGGCCGCGGCGTTTGAAGATGGACATGCTGGATATTCGGATCCGATCGATGAGCAGCATTTCCTCGTCCGGGTCATCAATGCGCTACAGAAGAGTCCGGAATGGTCGGAAACCGCAGTGGTTGTCCTCTATGATGACTCCGATGGCTGGTACGATCATCAGATGCCTCCGATCGTGAACTCGTCGTTCAACCCTGCGGTAGACACCCTCAACGGCCCCGGAGTCTGCAACACGAGCAACGGCTTTCAGCAGGGAAAAATGGTCCCGGCAGCGCCGCTCAATGGCAACTTCGGCCAGCCGGCGTGGGGCCGTTGTGGCTATGGAACCCGCATGCCACTGCTGGTGGTTTCGCCTTTCGCGAAACGGAACTACGTCGATCATACCCTGACCGATCAGACGTCGGTGCTTCGGTTCGTCGAAGACAACTGGCTTTCCGGTGAGCGCATTCAACCGGGTGGCTCGTTCGACACCATCGCCGGACCTCTCAACAACATGTTCAACTTCGACGATCGAGATGATGACGGCCCGCGTAAGCTGGTTCTCGATGAGGCGACGGGTGTCGTGATCACCGCTTCCAAGAGCGGCGACGATCGTGATCATGATCGTCACTAAAGCTTGATCCGAGAAAGTCCCCCGGGGCTCGACCCGGGGGATCATGCTCAACTATGAAGATGACACGACGTCGTTCCGTAGCTGATAAAGAAACGGCACATTCACAGCATGTCCGCCACGGAGCCGGCGGCAAATCGGCTGAGCTCTTCGGACCCTCGGCGACATCGAAGTTGAAGAGGTTATTGAGCTCCGGCATGGTCGTTGACATCGGATTGTTTGCGCTGCTCTGTTTGCTGAGCTGGGTGCTTGCGTGGATCGATATTCGCCACGGAATCATTCCGGACTGGCTGAATGCAACCGTCGCCGTTCTGGGATTGTCGAAAGCCGTCATTGCCGGTGGTTCGCTGGCCGGCCTGGAGGTCGCGTGCGAGGGCGCGGCTATCGGAGTCACATTCTGGCTATTGCGACGGCTGTATTTCGTTTTACGAAAAATCCAGGGCCTTGGTCTGGGAGACGTCAAATTCCTGGCCGCCGCCGGATTGTGGATCGGCATTGCTGGGCTTCCCATGTTGTTGCTGGTTGCCGCGCTGACGGCTCTTGCCGCAGCCGGATTCATGCAGGTGGCGGGGCAGCAAATGACTCGCCGGACGTCCATTTCGTTCGGGCCATTTCTGGCGATCGGCCTGTTGCTCACGCTCGCGTTTCGGCAATACTTGCCACAAAGCTGATCGGGTTCAACATCGTCAGAGATGGTCAGCGGCCGGACTGACCGGACGGTGGTGGCCGTGATGTCGCCGAAAGTAATTTGACAGCGCTCGCCGGCAGAAGCCGGACTTCGCCGCCTGCCTGTCCTGCGCCGGGCTGCGGTAAGCTCAGGACGGCGGCCTGTTGATCTTTTTCCAAAGTTACTTCCCGGCCCTGGATCGACCGCAGCTTCCATCCCTGATAATCCTCGCCGACTTTCAGCCGAAGTGCCGCTTTGGTCGATTGATCCAGAAAAATTCCGAACCCCTCGTCCCCGCTTGTGATCGTGCCAACCAAAGAAAGTTGTGGGGGCTCCGGCTCCCTTTTTCTCGGCGGTGGCGTTGCTTTGGCGACGACAGGTTCAGCAACGACGGCGGCGGGCAGCGGCCGCCGAGACGATGAGAAGATCGGCCGATCGCGGGTGCCCGATAATTGAGTCAAGGGAATAGCCCATAACGGATTGGCGCTGAGTGCCCGCTCCGATGCCGGCGCAGGCACGACAACTTGCCTCGGACCGGCGGGGATGGGGGATGCCGCAGGGGGGCCCGCCGTCCGCGCGTCGTCAGCAAGATCGGCGTCCAGGGCATCGTTGGAAACCGCGGACGTCAACGCGGACGCACTGTGCACCGACAGCGCCAGCAGCACGGTACTAATCGTGAACATCCGCCTCATTTTGCGCCCTGCCATTGCCCGGACACCGCCAGTAGAATCCGCAATCTCCCGTTCCCCGCGCTGGATGACGCGATCGACGTCTGAACCACGAGTTGATCGACAAACAAAAACGGCATGCCGGCTTCGACGTCGTAAAGCAGCTGTTGCAATTCCGGCTGATCGATTTCACAACTCGCGATCATGCTGAGAAACCCCGCTCTGGATTGCGTGCCTTGCAATTCGACCTGAGACGACAGGACGTTTCCGCCGAATTTCGTTATCGCGCCGTCCACGCGCTGAAGCAGAGTCGCACCCGCGACGGTGACCGTCGTCCCCTCCAGAAACGCCGAGCCCGAAGGCATCATCGCGTCGCCGGATGGACCGCGGGCCGCGCCGGGTCTGGGGCCCTCGAGCTGCTCCAGCATGTTCGCCTGCGACGAAACCTCGTCGCGCTTGCCGAGAACGTCCGCAACGGATATTGCGACCGTGAACAGCAGCAAGACCACGAGGCCGGCGTAAGTGGCGGCCGCCAGGACGGGAGACGCTGCGAAGGTTTTTCTTAACGTCGCGATCGCGTTCATGTGCCCGAACCGAAATAGGCGGTGATGTGCGCCTCGATGTGAAAACGCTCGCCTGGATCGTTCTGCGCGCGCGTGGTGGGCGCAAAAAAGGTGGCCTGAGTGAATTGTGGCGACTGCTCAATCAAACGGATCAGGGACGGTGCATCCTGCGTCATACCAACCACCTGAACCTTGTCACCGTCGATCCGCAACTCCGTCACGTAGGTGCTGTCGGGCAACGCCCGCGAGATGGCTTCAAGCACCATGACGCTCGATGGCGTCGTCCGCTTGCGCTTAGCCAGCAGGCTCAAGCCCGATCCGCCCGCGGCATTCGGGTCGAGACGCAGCGCGGCACGGCGTTCCGAAATCCGGCGCAACAATTGCTGCTGCTCGGACTCCAGTGTGCTGCCGACGTAAGCCGCGACAACCGAAGAGGCCACGGCGGCGAGACAAGTGGACAGCAAAATGACCTGCAGAATACGCGGCACGTTCACCGTCCGCCCGTTCGCGCCCTGCAACGGTTTGTCGAAGAGTTTGATCTTGGCGGGCCCGCTTTCCCCAGTTGGGAACTCGGCGAATGCAGCAACGGACGCAGCATCCAGATCGCTTGCGAGTTGAACGAAAGGCTGAATTTCGTGTTTCGATGTTGCAGCGAAGGTCAGCTCAATTCGCTCATTCGCAATGGCCGCGGGCGGGCTCCATCCGAAAATCGCGTCGTTTGTGGTCCACGGCGTCAGACGGTCGATCTGCGCGCGGATCATGCTGTCGAGAAAATCGCTGGCCCGCTTAGGAAAGTTGAGCGATCGAAACATGACGTGATCGGACTGCAGCAGAACTTCGACGCGGCTGCCGCGAAAGGCAGTCTCCCAGTCCGCCGGCAACGGAGGATTGGGCCGGCCATTGATCAGACGAAATAGCACTTCCGGCAAAGCGATGCCTTTTCGCGCCGACATCACTTTAGCCGTGATCGCGTTGCCCTCGCCTTCGCTAAGCAGGATTTGCCGCCGGGGCACGTACCGACCGGCCCCGGCATCGATGGCCCCGGCAACGGCCGTGATCCATTCGCCGAACAGCTCTTTGAGTTCGGATATCATCGCCATCACAAGCCGCTCCGTTTCAGCGGGCTGCGGCCCGCCTCTACATCATCCTGCCACGACAGCACGCGGTAAGGACCCTCATTGCCGCCCAACGCGATGACGACCTCAGACGAGGTGCGGCGGCCGTCGTTGAATTTGATCGCCGTCAGGATGCGAAAGGACGTGCTCTTCGGAATCGTCGCGCTGGCCTTCGCGGGGCCGAGCGCATCTGCGATCGCAGACGTATCTGTCGACAACCCAGGGCGCACGCTCAGAAAATCTTTCAAATTGGACGGCGTCATACCGGGCAGAGCGACGATCACCTCCGGTGGCGCGATCAAGACATCGACGTTGGATGATCCGTTGAAGATCGTGACGAAAGGCAACGCGCGATCGACCAGCGCCGGAGGCATGCCAAGAACGAGACTGAGTTCGTTCACATGGGTAAAAAGCGACTGTCGCGGAGAATAAGCAAGACCTGCGGCCCCATAAAGCGCCTCCTCGTCGTTGGCCGTATTGGCCGCGGGACGGGTCCGCCATCCAACGATTCGGTCCGCATACTCTTTGGCGGCCACCTGATCCGCACCGAGACCCACAAAGAAATTGGCCAGCATGTCTTTGGAAGAGAAATTGAGATCGATCCGGGCGGTTTCCGACGCGAAGGATACCAGAACGTCTGCATCGTCCAGCCGGAACTGAAACGACCCGTGCGAGGGGCGCGCCTTGTCGCCCGCCAGCAACAGCTGATAGGTCGTAAGCTCGACACTGGCCGACACCAGCGCCTCCGCCTGCAGCCCGGTATCGTTGACGGCCAACGCCTGCGCCGAATTGGACAGATAGACCGAAAGGATCGTCGCCAGAGCCGCCAAGGCCGCAAGAATCCAGAGCACAGCGACAATCACGAAGCCGCGCTCCGAGGATTTTGCCGTTACACGCAGGTGCTCTCGCGTCACAGCGATCCTCCCTGCCCCGTGGCGGCGATTCCGGCCCGGGACTTCTCTTGAGAAATCTGCGGGGTGGCCGGTTTGCCGTCGCAGCCACCGTCCGGCCGCGCGCAATCGCTGGGCAATTGGACGTGAACCGGCGTCACAGTTGAAATTGAAAGGATCCGTTCCGTCGCCGCGTCGCGAACCGTCAGCTTGATCAACGCCGGCAACTTGTCGGATCCGTGCCAATTGCTTTTCCAGTTCCCGTCCTGGCCGGCATAGGTAAATGACAGCCGGAACGGGGCACGCAACAGCACCACAGGATCCCCAAAATGAATCTGTTCGGACAACGACGACGCCGGAGGCAGCGGCATGAACGGTGTTCGCGAACGGACCGTTACGAATTCCCGGCGGTCGGTCGTTTCTCCGATCCGCACAACGTCCAGTCCGGGCCCGGTATTCGGGCCAAACGCCGTGCGCACGAACATCACCGACAGCTCCGAACCGTCGAACAGCGGGCGGCGTGAGTCGCGATTGGCTGGAACGTATTCGGCGGCCGCAAGGTCAGCCCCGATCCGCTGTAGCGCGATGCCGATCACTTCGCTGCGTTGGATGCGGTCGATGCCGCGATTCCAGTTCGGAAGCCATTGCGCGGTGATGCTGGCGAGCGCCGAGAGCACTAGGCCCATCAACGCCAGCGCTACAAGGGTCTCGATCAGCGAAAAGCCGCATTGTCCATTCGGTTGCTTTGCAGGCGAGGCGCTCATTCCGATGGCCTGTGCATCAAACGCACGGTACGAAGTTCGGAAACCGCCCCGGATGGCGATCGGACACGAACCCTGACGAGTTCAGGAACCCAAGCGATGTCGGCCCCTGGCACGGTCCAGTCTCCGCCCAGCGGTCTGACGTCGATTGTCCACCGATAATCGTCGATTTGCCCGGACGTCGCGCCAGGGCCAGCCCCGGCGCCCGACGGAATACCCGTGGTCATGACGGTACGCGTCGTCTGCATCAGTGCGACATGCTGCTCCAACGACCGCACACCGCGCACGTTGGTCGACATCACCGATCCGATTGCAACGATGGAGACGGCAACGATCGCAAGCGCAATCAGCACTTCAATGATTGTGAAGCCGGCTTCACGGCGATCAATTAGTGGCGGTGCTGCGGGAGACAATCTCGATCCTTCCGGTCAACCAGTTGACGCGAATTTCAAAGCCTGCGGCGAACCGCGTCAGCGCGATTGTTCCGCCGCACGACGTTCCGTTGGCGAAAAAACTGATGGTGGACAGCGCCGTCCGCCGGTTGCAGGTCTGCGGCAGCAGGGCGTCGAATTGAACATCGTCGGGAATGCGGATCATATCCGTTGTCGCGCCCGACCGGATCGAGTGCGTTCCGGCATCGACCAGCGTGGCGACGTCCACCCGGCGCCGGATCGCCGCGTTGCGGTCCGCCTTCAGAAGCGTCGCGGTCTGAAGGGCATAGGCCTGCAGGCGGGAACGGGAAGTCTCATGTGGAATCGACGGCAAAAGCACGGCCGCCATCATGGCGATGAGCGCTAGGACACACACCATCTCGAGCAGGGTGAAGCCGCGTTCGGCGCCATCACTCATTTTTCGCGCTGGCCATGCTTTGGACCGAAATGTCGGACGCGATACCGCTGCCACCCTCCTGGCCGTCGGACCCGTAAGACGTAATGTCGTACGGGCCGCGTTCTGCAGGTGAGCGATACATATAGGCATTGTTCCAGGGATCGTTGGGGACGTTGCCGCCTTTGAGATATGGCCCATTCCAGGCGGCGACGCCTGGTGTCCGTCGGACGAGGGCTGTCAGGCCTTCTGCCGTAGAGGGGAACCGGCCGGCATCGAGATAGAATAGGTCGAGCGCGCTCCCAAAACTTTGCAACTGAATCTTCGCGGCCTTGACTTTCGATTCGCTAAGATAATTGAGAACGCGTGGGCCGATCAGGCCCATGATGAGACCGATAATGGTGATCACCACCAGCATCTCGACCAGCGTGAAACCCTGCTGGCCGATATACCGCCAGCGCTTATCCTCTGGGCGCCTGACGAAAAGCCTGCCGATGCCTTTGACCCACTTCATGATGAACCAGCCCTTGATCTAGCCAACAAGTTGAGTGACCGAAAGCAACGCTGTCATGACCGATACGATCAGCCCGCCGACGACCGCGCTGATGGTGACGATGGCGAGCGGCCCGACGATGCCGACGATGCGGTCGAGGCTGCGCTGCAATTTTGCCTCGTAAAATTCGGCGACGCGACCCGCCAGCGCGGGCAGTTGCCCGGTTTCCTCGCCCAGTCGCAGCATGCGGACCGCCATTGGCGGCAGGCTGCTCGCGGCGGACAGCGCGTCGGATAGCTTGCCGCCGTGACGAACGCGATCGGCGGCCGCTGTCCAGGTCGCTACGCTTCCGGTGACCGCCATGATGTCGACCAGGATGCGCAAAGTGGCCGTGAGGTTGACGCCGCTGCCGAGCAGGACGCCAAGATTGCGGCAAAAGAGACTGGTGCGGTAAAACTGAAAGATGCCGGAGATCCCAGGGATGCGAGAGAGCGCGGTCGTGATCGCGGCGCCTGTGCCCGGCCGACTGAGCAGCCACCAGATGCCGGCCATGATCGAGGCGGCGGCGAGCATCACGGCGGTCGCGTTCGCCCGAAGGAAGTCCGACAGCTTGATGAAAACGCTGAGCGCGGAATCCGATTTTGCGCCGAAGTCCTGCAGCACCGCAGAAAACTGTGGCAACACGAACAGAATGAAAAACAGCATCACGCAGGCCGCTGCAATCAAAACGAAGGCCGGGTACTGCATCGCATCCGTAAGCTTGCGGCGCATCAGTTCGGATCGCGCCCGCTCTGTTCCCAGCATTTCCAGCACCTGATCGAGCGTACCCGACACTTCGCCGACACGAACCAGTGCGCCATACATAACAGGGAACAATGCCGGATGATTTGCGACCGCGTCGGCAAGGCTCTCTCCGCTCAAGAGCGCGGCCCGCAATTTTCCGACCACCGGACGAAGCCGGCCGACATCCGTATCGGTAGCCAGCAGTTCGAGGGCGTCGTCGAGACGCGCGCCTGCCTTCAAAAGCAGCGCCAGATCGCGGGTAAACGTCGTTACCTCCGCGGGGCTTGGCCGGTTGAAAAAACCAAAGCTGCTTCCCGACCCGACGGTCGTTCGCTTGTCCTCGACCGTTTCGATCGGCAGTAGCTGGAGATATTCGATACGGTGCGCGACTTCCGCAGCCGTTGGAGCCGACAACGTGCCGTGCACGATCTCTCCGTTCTGCGTCAAGGCCCGGTAGCGAAAATTCGGCACAGTCTCACCGTCCGGTTGTGACGCGGAAAATCTCCGCGGGCGAGGTCAGGCCAGCGCGACACTTCGCAATGCCATCGTCGAGCATCGTCGTCATTCCGGCGCGGATCGCCGTCTCATCGATCTTCAGTCCGTCGGTCTTCTCGCTTATCATCTGGCGAAGGTCGTTGGTCAGTTCAAGAATTTCGAAGACGCCCAGCCGGCCGCGATAGCCCATGCCGCCGCAGCGCTCGCAGCCGCACGGCTCCGCGATCGTTTCGCCGGCGCGGAAACCGAAGGCACCGAGCCGGGGATCTTCGGCGAGATCGGCTTCGGTCAGCATCTTCGGCAATTTGCAGCGCTCGCACAGCTGACGAACGAGCCGTTGCGCGACCACCGCCCGCAGGGTCGATCGCAACAGATAGCCTTCGACGCCGAGATCGAGCAGACGAGGCACTGCCGCGGCCGCGGTTTCGGTATGCAGCGTCGTCAGCACAAGATGCCCGGTCAGGGCTGCGTGAATGGCCACATGTGCGGTCTCGGAGTCGCGCACCTCACCGACCATGATGACGTCGGGATCCTGACGCACGAACGAGCGCAGCGCCGCTGCGAACGTTAGCCCTATCGTCGGCTTGATCTGCGATTGATTGACGCCGGGTATTTCGTATTCGACTGGATCCTCAATGGTCAGAATTTTTCGAACCGGTTCGTTCAGGATCGACAGGATCGTCGCCAGCGTCGTGGTTTTGCCGCTTCCGGTCGGACCGGTGATGACGATCATCCCGTGGGGCAGCGTCAGCAATCGTCTGAGCGTGGCATCATCGGCCGGTGAAAATCCCAACTTTTCGACGACGAGCAGTCCGCGATCCTTTGGCAGGATGCGGATGACCGCGGATTCCCCATGCTGGGTCGGCATGATCGCAACGCGAATATCGACGTCCGAACGCCCAGCCCGCAGCCGCGCGGCGCCGTCCTGCGGCAGACGACGCTCCGCGATATTGAGACTCGCGATGATTTTGATGCGAGAAATGACGGCTTGCGGCAAAACGCCGACAGGCGCTGCGACCGGCCGCAGCAGGCCGTCGATGCGCATGCGGACCACGAGCCCGGTGTGAAAGGGCTCGATATGAATATCGCTCGCGCGCAACTCGACCGCCTTTTCCAAGAGATCGTTGACAGCACGTACCACGGGCGCGCCGCTGGCGAGGTCCCGCAAGCTCTCGATATCGTCTTCGCGCGGCTGCCGCGTCGCACCGTCGCCCCCAGCCTCGACGTCTTCATCGCCCAGACGTAGATTGAGGGCGACCGTGAGGTCTTCAAATGACGCTACCTTGACGGCGACGCCCGCGCCGAGCACGATCTCCGCCGCCCGCCGCGCCGCCATATCAGTCGGATCCGCGACCGCGAGCACGGGAGTTCCGTCGGCAGATTGATAGGGAAAGACCATCATTTCCCGCAGAAAGCGTTGCGAGAACGACGCGACCCGCGGCGGGGCTGACAGCATGTCCTGGAGCGCGACGCATTCCAGACCGTAGAATCGAGCCGCCTCCTCCGCGAACTCGCCGGCCGAAAGATCGGTGAGCTCCCAGAGCTTGCCTTGACGACGATCGGATCCGCCCTGTTCCGCGGGATCGCCATGGCCGCTTGTCTTCGTCAAATGATTGCTTTGGCGCAGATGTTCCGCGAACTGCAAAGACTCTTCGCTGGCCATTTGTTTTTCCGGTCGTGCCGTTTCTCGAGATCGTCAGCGGATCGCGGGACATCTGCGGACCATCGCCCGCCAGTTGTCGACTGCGGAATGGTTATCGATCCGAAGTATGACAGCTGTACGAAGTGCGTCGGATGGAAACGTCAAAAAAAATTTGAAAAGTGACGGATTCGTCGGTCGCTGCGGTGGTGCATCGCGCAACAGTCCAAATTTGTTCGAAACGGAAGATGGTTTACCGACGATCCGTGTGAACAATTATTCCTGTCATATTCCGCCGCTAAGTATGCCGACCGGCTCGAATGGATTGTCGCGAATGATCCACGAGCCTGAACACGAAGACAGAACGGCGGATACATGGCACGCGTCGGCAACCTCGGCCGAAACCTGACGATCGGTCGCAGCATTTACGCTGTCTTCGTGCTGTTGTCCGCCGGCCTGCTGGCGTCCTGCGGCTCCGCAACTATCAGTTCCAACACCGACAGCTCCGATATCGGTGTGCTCGACAAGGTCCGCTCGCTGGACATCCTGCCCCGTCAGCCACAGCAAGTGAATGCTGTCGCGACCAACGCTGGCCAGCGAAATCGCCCGACGATGTTCGAAGGCGCGGAGGTGCCTGACGTCTCCGACGAGCGCCCGCAGCCGACCGCCACCGGCAACGGCTTCGATTTGAATTTTGAAAACACACCTGTCGCCACCGTAGCCAAAGTGGTGTTAGGCGACATCCTGGGCACGGGCTATACGATCGATCCTAGGGTGCAGGGCACCGTCAGCCTCGTCTCTGTGAGACCGGTTGCCAAATCGGACATCGTCTTTGTGCTCGAAAATGCCCTGCGGCTGAACGGAATCGTGCTTGTTCGAGACACCGCCGGTTATCGATTGACGCCGCTGGGCGACGCGGTCGGCTCAGGCCGTGTTGACGCGGCAGCCTCCAGCCCGGAGCCCGGTTTCGGTATCTCCGTGGTGCCTCTGCAATATGTTTCGGCGCAAACGCTGCTGAAATTGATGGACAGCTTCGCTACCAAAGCTGGCATGGTGCGCGCAGACGTGACGCGAAATCTCCTTCTCATTCAAGGCAGCGGCGCGGAACGTCGCACGGCCGTAGATACGGCGCTCAGCTTCGACGTCGATTGGATGCGCGGTCAATCGGTCGGAATTTTCCCCATCGTCAGCAGCAGTCCGGAATCCATTATCGCTGAGCTCGAAAAAATCGTTGATTCCGGCGAGAACGGTCTCAGCCAGAACGTCATCAAGTTTCAACCGGTCAGCCGCCTCAACGCCATCCTAGTGGTCAGCAAGAAGCCCGCGCTGCTGCGCACGGCCGCGACCTGGATCAAGCGCCTCGATCATGCGGACACCGCGAGAACCAGCGTTCACGTTTACCGGGTAAAATACGGCGAGGCACGCCAGATCGCTCGCGTGCTCACCGATATGTTCATCGGAGGATCATCCTCGAACCTGCTCGACAACGCCGACAGCCAGATCGCGCCCGGATCGGGCACTTCCGCGACGTCGAGCGCCGATCGCCTCTCATTAAATGGAAGTTCGTCGTCGTCGACTAATGGCTTCGGCTCCCGCACGGCATCCGGGACCAACGGCACGTCGGGCTTCGGCGCGCAACCCGCTGCCGGGCCAGCAGGCGTAAACGCGAATGCGTCCGGGGGCGGATCGCTCGAAAGCCGAAGCTCAGGCTCCGGTCAACCGGTGCTGCAGGGCGTCCGGATCACGCCGGATACCGTCAACAACACCCTGCTGATTTATGCGGATCAAGAAAACTACCGAGTCATCGAAGCGACGTTGCAACAGGTCGATCAACCGCAGTTGCAGGTCGCGATCGATGCGACCATCGCCGAGGTCACGCTCAATAGCGCGTTGAGCTATGGCGTTCAGTCTTACCTGACGAGTCACAATCTTGGACTGAAACCCAACCAAGGCTCCATCCTCAACACAACGGCGACGACCCCGCCGGCCACCACTGTCGATCCAACAACCGGGGCGGCATCAGTCGCTGGATCGGTCGCCAACGCATTTATCAATCGTGCATTTCCCGGATTCAATTTCCTGATCGGATCGGAGACGCAGCCGAGCCTGATTCTCGACGCTCTTCACGCAGTGACCAGCGTCAAGGTTCTATCCAACCCGTCCCTGGTCGTGATCAACAATCAAGCAGCGACCCTCCAGGTCGGCGACGTTGTGCCAGTTTCCACCGGCAGCGCGACGGTGTTGACGACGAGCAATACCGTCGTGAACACAATCGACTATCGCAACACGGGTATCATTCTGCGTGTTTCTCCTCGCATCAACGTCAATGGAAATGTCAGGCTTGATGTCGAACAGGAAATCAGCAACGTTTCGTCTGCAACCGCCAGCAGCTTGACGCCGACGGTCTCTGAACGAAAGGTCAAGAGTTCGATTTCGGTGGCGACTGGTCAGACGGTGCTGCTGGCCGGACTAATCAGCGAGCAGCAGAACAACAATCGTAGCGGAATTCCCCTGCTCGACCAGATTCCCGGCTTGGGGGACGGCTTTGCTCACCAGGACAAAACAACCGCCCGCACCGAGCTCATCATCTTCATCCGGCCGCAGATTATCCGCGACAGCGCGGATGCTCATTTCGTGGCCGAAGAACTTCGAACGAAACTACGTGGAAGTATTGGCGCGAGCTTGACAAATGAAACTCGGGTTCCTGGAATACACTGATGCAGCAAAGTCGACGCCGAGTCCTGCTTTTGAGGGGCTTTGCGTTGCGATCCGGAATGTAGTTCCGCTGCGGCAGATATCGCGGGCAATCCTGCTCGTCATTTTGACATTGAACTCCGCGACGATGCAGGCTGCGCATGCCGACGGATTTAGGCGCGGGACTGCAGCCTACTCCATGGGCGATTACGTTCGCGCGGTTAAGGAGTTGTCTCCGTTGGCGCAGCGCGGAGACGGAAAGGCGCTGGCACTACTCGGCTTCATGTACGAACACGGCTTCGGCGCGCCGCGAGCTTATGATGTCGCTGCCGATCTCTACGCAAGATCTGCCGCTCGAGGTAATCCGTTGGCCCAGAGCCTGCTTGGATTGATGTACGACAAGGGCCACGGCGTCCCGCAAAACGTTGTCCTCGCATATATGTGGCTCAACTTGGCCGCGGCGCGTGGTTCCAAACATGAGCGCTTAGTCTATTCAAGACTTCGCGACGCGGTCTCGTCGAAAATGACATCAGTTCAGATCATCGAGGGTCAGCGGCTGGCTTTGAACTGGGCTCCGGGACGCTGGTGACCCTGAGTTAAAGCGATTGATCCTCTCCACGGTGGCTCATCGCGCGCAGAGTCAAAGGCGTTAAAAAAACACTTGGGCCGAATTCATGGCTTTGAAATTACTCTTCGACGGCGAGGGTGTTCCGAATTCTTTATTGATGAACTCCACGACCATTTCGGTCAATGAGAAATCGACCAGAATCTAGGGGTAGCTCGATCAAATCCCGGCAGATCGGGTTGACATGTGGCTCGGCCCAGTGCGACGGGGCGCTCAAGCACAAAACGCCTTGGGGTCCGATGCGCCATCGGACAGCGTGGCTGGGCCCTACGGTTGACCGCCCCTGGTTATAGGCACCTATGCTTTTACCAGTGCATTTCCGTATATTACGTTGCGCTGGTTGCGCTCCTTTTCTGCATATTGTTGACGAGCAACCTGGTGGACAGTCGTATGGGGCGCGCCATCCGCGCTCTGCGGGGGATAGGTCTCGCAGGCATTCGGGATAACTAAAGCCCGGGCAACACTTGCGGTCTTTGTTTACGCGGCGTCGCTCGCTGGCGTGTCGGCTGGCTCTACGCGCACTTTCAGCGGTTGGTTTGTCCGTGCGTTTTCGGGTTGGGTTCTGGTATCGAATGCGTTCTCATGGCGGTCTTAGGGGCGCGGGGCATGTCTACAGCGCGATCGTGGGTGCTGCGGTCGTCGTCGTCTTGCGCAGCGATTTCAAGATGTTCTGCCGAGAGTCTTGGGATCGTCAGGCAATTTGCGACACATGAAGGCGATCTTGAGGGCGCAGGTTAACAGGACGGATCGCAACGATGCGTGTGATATCGCGCAGATGATGCGGGTCGGATTTTGCCGTAAGGTTCACGTACTCGCAAGAATGGCCTGACTATCGACGATGAACACCCTGGCGGTCTTGAACTCGCGGGCAATCTCCGAATTGGGCCTTATCGCGTTGTCGAGATGGATGTGTGCTCGCCCATGTGTGGTTGACGTGTGGGGATTATTTCGCTGGGTCGTCGAGATAGGGCAAACTGTCGCACCAGCGAAACAAATCACTTGTAACACGCGCTCACGCCTACTCGCTGTCTCTCGGTTCGGAGAGATACATTTTCTCGCGTCCTAAAGAAGGTATCCCATGTTATCGTCGAGGCCTGTTCGTCAAAATATCCGCAGAATTCTTTGCTCATCGGCGGCGTCGTTGGTGCTTTGCTCCTCCGTCGGTCACGCTGATGATGGTGGTCGGGGCAACCATCGCGAAGATACGCAAACCCCTATCAAGCACGTCGTAGTCATCATTCCCGAGAACAGAACTTTCGACAATTACTTCGGGACCTATCCGCACGCGGCCAATATTCCCGGCGAGCAGAGCTGGCTTGCAGTGCCTGCGCCGAAATTCGTGGCGCGCCCCGGCACGCCGGCAGCCAATATCCTGACGCCGGCATTGCTGCAGAACAATCCGAATCGAAGCTTGTTAGCGGGCCCCGCCAACCCCACGCGGCTTGGCCCCGCCGACGCCTACACCTGCGATATGGCCCATAACTACGAGCCCGAGCAACAAGCGTACAATGGCGGGGCTGTAGATCGCTTCCCGCAGACGGCCAGCGGCAGCGGACAGGGCTGCGCGGTGGACGGCTCAACCATCATGAATTATTACGACGGCAACACCGTCCAGGCGCTGTGGAACTACGCTCAGCACTACGCCATGAGCGACAATTCCTTCTCCACCAACTACGGCCCCACCGTGCCCGGCCACGCCAATATCATTGCGGGCAACACGCATGGTATCATCATTCACGACCCCGCCAACCCCACCAGCCCCAACACCGCCGGCTTCTACGTCAATCCGGCGGATAAATCGATAACCCTGACCGACGCCAACTTACCCGGCTATCTCGACGATTGCGGCAGCGGCCGGACTTTTGAAATGACCGGCAAGAATGTCGGCGATCTCCTCAACGAGAAGAAAGTGACCTGGGGCTATTTCCAAGGTGGCTTCCTGCCGACCAAGCCCGCTACGTTCGATGCA
Source organism: Tardiphaga sp. (assembly GCA_028290355.1). Taxonomy (GTDB): domain Bacteria; phylum Pseudomonadota; class Alphaproteobacteria; order Rhizobiales; family Xanthobacteraceae; genus Tardiphaga. The sequence continues at coordinate 32,500 of JAQGKA010000504.1, forward strand.
AACGGAAAGATGCTTACGCCCGCGGCTTGCGGCTCCCAGCATGTCGCCCATCAGATGGAGATCAACGGCGTCACCTATAGCGTGCAGAACCCGAGCGTTACCCCGGGTCCGGACGTGCATAAGCTCGAGAACGACTACAGCACCGGCGTTACCCCTTTCATGAAATATGCGAGCACGCGCAACCCGCACCATCTGCGACCGAGTTCGGTGGAAATGATTGGCAAGACCGACCAGGCCAACCACCAATACGACATCTCGGATTTCGACGCGGCATTGTCCTACGGCTCATTGCCCTCGGTCAGCTACGTGAAGGCGCCGGTCTATCAATACGGCCACCCCCAAAATTCCGACCCGCTCGCCGAACAAGCCTTTCTCGTCAAGACAATCAACGCGGTCCAGAAGTCTCGCTATTGGAAAGACACTGCGATCGTCATCGTTTGGGATGATTCCGACGGCTGGTACGACCACGTCATGCCTCCGCTCTTGACGCCGTCGGCGACCGAGATCGACTTCCTGTTCGGCCCCGGCAATTGCGGCAAACCGCAACCCGGTGCCGACGCGGCGCGCTGCGGCCTCGGCCCACGCCAGCCACTGCTTGTGATCTCGCCCTGGGCGAAATCGAACTTCGTCGATCACACGCTGACTCACCAGGCCTCGGTGCTTCGTTTCATCGAGGACAATTGGAAGCTCGGCTTCATCGATGGCCCGGTTGCTCCTCCCGAAGGTACGGGATCCGTCGACCGGTATGCAAATTCGCTCGATAACATGTTCGACTTCAAGCGCGAGCCGAATACGCGTCCTCTCATCCTCGATCAGGTCACCGGAACGGTTGTCTCGGGTGACAACGACAGTCACGGCCACGACGACAAGCGCGACAACTGAAACGACTGAACCACGACAACTAGCCCCGCCGCAGGCATTGCCTGCGGCGGAGTTTCGTCCTAGCGCACGGGCGATACTGCCCTTCTCTAGTGCTCTGCTTCCGAACGAAAACACCAACAGATTGCTGCGCCAATACTGCCGCAGCTTGATCGATACTGTCCGGCAACGAGACCGTCGTCTTCCAAAACGTCGATGATGAAGTTGCGAATATGCTCTTTAGTGTCGGCGATGCAGATCCGCGGCTTCACCTTTCGTGTTCCGAACGTGATTTTAGACCTATTTTCATTCCAATTGAACTCGTCCGTGAAACCCCACCACGTGACGATTCATATTGGCTGTCGGGAATGACATGAGCAAGGAGTCCGTTGCGCTATCCAGAGGGAAACTCTGATATTGTTAACCTAAACAAACCGCGTAAAACTTGTATCGAATGGTCAGCAATGCTCGTGCAATCGGCGTCGCGATGTGCCGGGGCCACCGCCCCCTCGCAGCGTAGCACCCAATCGCCAAAACTTGCCGTTGTACGCTCCGGCGTCGACGGCACGGCGGGCGGACTGACGGGTGCCTCGAACGTTTCCTTGGATATTTCCTTCGGCGTTTGCGCGCCGGCGACCATCGGAATCAGGCACGAGGCAAGGACGCACTGGCGGGTAACACGCATCATGAATTAGTCGCCCGATGCCGCAGCAAAGCCCGCGGGCACTGGATGCCGCCGCGGAGCGCATCAGCGCATACAATCACTTGACAACGGTGACGGTGAGATATTTTTCCGCCGCGAAGGTTTGCAGCGCTGCGACCTTGGCTTCGTCGACGGACGCGATGCCGGCCTTGGCGGCGTTGCCCAGCGTGATCCACTTGTTGCCGGCGGGATCGAAGATCTTGCTGATCGGACCGACCGCCTTGGTTGCGGCATCGTAGCCGAGCAGCACGCCAGGCCGGTGACGGGATCGTTGGCCACGATGCCTTCTTCGGTCATTGCCACCGCCAGCAGCCAGGCGGTGCTGACCCGCGCCGAGGCGCCATTGCCGCTGAAGCTGCGGCGGCCAGACTGGAAGTCGTCGTCGGAAATGCCGAGCGTCGAGGCGACGAAGCCGCCGCCGATATTGACCACACCGCTTTTGGTGATGGCGATGCCGTTCGGGTTGACGAGATAGACCTGACCGTTGGCGGTGAGCGAGCCGGCGATGGTCGAGGGCGTATTGCCGGTGACGCGATTTCCGGTGGCAATCTCGACCGCCCCGCCCTTAAGCAGCTGTTGAAGGATATCGACGCCGGCCGGATCGACGTCATCGTCGTCTACAAGATCGACCGGCTAACCCGGTCGCTGGCCGACTCATAGCCGAAATCAGCCGAGCAGGCGCCGATGCTCCGCCCAATGCAACGCAAGGAGTTTCTCGACCCCGCTTACGGGCCGCGCTTCGCGGACCACAAGGTGAGCGATGAGATGATCGAGGCACGTTGGTCTGATGGCCAGTCCGCAGCGAATGAGATGCGCCAAGCAGAAGAAGAATGGTTGCTTGGCATCTGCCGCGACTTCGGGGTCAGCGTTCGGATTCGGCCCTTGGAGAAGGCTTATTCATACGAACGCAGTGAACTGGCCAGCGCGCTCGGGGGACTGCTCAAGGATGGGAAGCTGGAGGCCCATCCTATCGCGGGCGTCAATAATCGCTTCCTGACCAGCCTGCAGAAGGGTGAAATCGAGAATTTCGGCAGCCATTTCCAGGACAGTCCCTATGGCGACGGCTCGATCGGGGACGAACGTGCGCGCTGGAATGAGTTCAAGGCGTTCCGCGAACAGTTCGCTTGCCCAAAATGCAAACGCACCAGATTTCAGAGGCCAATCACGCTCAAGAAGCCGATCTGTGCGCACGCCGGATGTGAGGCACAGTTCGAGTTTGCGGCCGCCGTGCTGCCGACCCCGGTCGCCGATGGTGCGACATAGATGGAGGACGGTCCAAGCCGGTCAAGCTGGCGAGCGCGGCTAGCGACGCCGCTCGCGAAGATCGTCACCGATTGCCGATATCTGAAGGAAGAGGACGAGCGCCTGACTTGTTTCAATCGCTTCGTAGAACAGCTAATGCTTCATTCCTCGCCTTCTCATATTCTCAGACACAGCACCACCGTTCCTGTAGTTAGTCCGCCTATCACGTACACTCATCACAAACGAGGCGGTTGCGGCTCAAGAGGTGGGGCGGGATATCGGCTAGCAAATGGCAAGTGCGCTAGTCGCAAGAGATAGTATCTTGAAACGAGCCGACTGCGCGATAACCTCAACCCATTCGCTAGACAGTGCCGAACGAGCAAAAGGGGAACGGGGATGAAAATGCTTTTGGTGGTAGTTGCGCTGATCGCTGCCGGTCACGAGCGCCGCGACAGCGAAGCGTATCCAAAGCACCATGAAGCTAGGAACGGCGTATCTCGATGTAGACTTCGCGGTACCGCCACGGGTAAACATGAAGTTCGTAAATCTGACGGCGAACGAAAAAGGCGAAATGCCGCGCGACTCAATGATCTAGAGATTGCCTGCAAATGATGAAAAGGGGCTGAGATTATGGACGTTTCACCGCCGTACTCGCGTAATGCGGCCAATTCGGCGAACTAGACGTATGGATGGCGTAACTTACCTTGGGTTTTAACTGTTGTGAAAAAGATACTCCACAGAAATTTATCTTGTCTCGCCTACTACCGTCCTACGCAACGCGATATGCAAGAGGTTGTGCGACTTCTTACTTGAATTGGTGCGTGACTATGCAGTTGTTGGACGAAATCATTCAGAGCGCTGTTGACGACAAGACATCGCTGTCCGTTCTTTTGCGGAAATGCTTACTTCTTGCCCATCAGCTAAAGAACGACAAGTTAAAGGCATGGGCGGAATACGAACTGAACGGCTATCCCGATGCGGATTCACTTCCGAAGTACCGTGTTTGTAGAATTGTCGCCAAAGGAGCTTTCTATGGACCTGGAGGTGCGGCACTGAATGACCAACCGCTCGCACCGGCATCTCTTGAAAAAGATTTTCGGCACTGGGCAGAGACCGCACACCTAACTCAGCCGATCGCTTCCTACGACACCGGGAAGGGCGAGCATGGCGCAATTAACGGCGGAAGCATTGAATGGCCTGCAAATTTAGTCGCGCATGTTTCCGACGACTTCTTTCCGGGCTGGAACATGATACGCGCCCGCCAGGTTCTTCCCGGGTCTCTATTCGCAGCACTGATGGATACCGTTCGTAACCGGATACTCCAGCTTGCCCTAGAGCTGAAGGACGAGCTTGGCGGTGATATTTCGGACGTCAGTAAAATTCCCCATGGCCGCGTGGACCAATCGGTAGTGAAGCGCGCAATTGACCGTGACATTAGTGGTTCCTTTCTGTTTGAGCATTGATGCAATTTTTCATCCTGTGGACACTGAAAGCCACTTCACATGAAACGGATATAGGTCAGCGCTCTGCAGATGCGAGAAAAGCCGAGTTCACTAAAGTCCGGGGTTTCAGAATCGCGCACGGCACAGTGATTGCGGTGAGCGCGGCTTATCTCGCTTACTGTGAGATAGCTTTTGGATTTTCACACTAGATCTGGTTTATCCGGAATCGCGTTAAGGAATTTTTTGGGATATTAGTCTGGGTGCGCAAAAAAGCGGTGATGCCCGCCACTGGACAGAAGTGCGGACCCGAGGAGCGGTGCATCGATGTGTCGGAAGTCAACCAAGGGAGGTGTGACGTTCCTCGCAAAATGGGTTTGAAGGGATAACGACAGAAACGAACTGGGTCGTCTTAGGCGATGGGATTATTGCCCTCGCGCTTTCAGCCCGACTTTAGTGAGCAAAAGGTTCGAAAATCGATCCGCTTGCGAGCAACAGTCATACGCCGCTAACCTGTCTTGGCTTTATGTTGGGAATTAATGGCACTTCATCGGATGGCACTTCGTGAGTGACAGAGGTAAGGAGAAATCCTAATCCGGTTTTTTCGAGCAGATGGTGCCATCCAGTCCAAATTTGTGCGGTTGATGGCAGCAAGGACTGTGCCGGGTCGTTCAGAGCGGCCTTAATGGCCTTACGTTGCTTGGAAGGCAGGGTCGCGAGCACCCGGTTCAGGCCCCTAATCCTGACGCTATCGAAAAACTGCTGAGGGATTAGTTTATCAAGCAACGGTAGTATCGATTGGGTATAAACAAGCTGGACAACTTGGAACGGATCGGAAATGGCCGGCCATTCATGTCCTTTACACCTACGTGTCATTCTCCGTTCGATACGAAGGGATTGTCTAAGGGAAGGTTTGTGGATCTTTGTATATGCGACAGTACGATTAGATCGTGGGGTGCCCATGTATACGGTTTCAGGGCAACCATTGCGGTCGGTATAAACACCGTTCTTTTGCGACCGTTTGCTGAACACCAGCACCTCATCAACAGAACCGCCCCATAGGTCAATGGCAATGTCGTACCTGGTCAGGGTACCGTTGGTGATGAAGTGCTGACCACCCAAGTGAGTGATCAGGTCCAGCAACGCGACAACATCGGAGATTCCATTGGGACCAGTTTTGGCTGGCTTGAAGTCAATGCGAAGGTCGGCAATACCGGGTAATCGTGCTCCGGCTTCGATCATCAACGATCCAGTAGGCTTCGGATCGTTGATGGGAAGCGGAATGGTAAGTCGATGTCGATATCTGCGACCCGACTTAATTGTTGAACCCTTTAACCAACCATTGGTGGATAGTTCAATTAGATGGCCACAGATGGTTGCTACCGCATCAAGATCAGGCTCGACAAAGGTCATTGCAAATCCATCAATGGAAATGCTGCAAGTTTGATTTGGATTCTGATCAGGATTCACTTCGTAGGTCCTATTGGATTAAAGGGTATGCGAGGAGAAGAAAGTCGGTTCCTGACAGGAGGATAGAAGGGGCTGATCGGAAAATAGCGCTATAAGACAGGGTTGCGTTATTTCCACTCCTAGGATTAACTCGATGTGTAAGCTTTCGGAAGATCGTCGGGTCTGGACATGATCAAATCGACCCTGGCCAAATCCTGGCGCGTCAGTTCAACCCTGAGCGGGGGATTTTCTTGCTCATATATTTCAGTGATCATCGCAAATAGCGCGACGCGCCTATCAGGTTCTGCCAGCCTTGGCATCCTTATGAATCAATTCTAGGGCTATCTCTGCCTGGGCAAACCCGATAGTTCCCGGAACCAGTTCGTGCGATTCGCTACGGAAAAATAGAAGGACGTTTCGGTAGAAATCGTCGCCGGGATCCATTGCTAATTTGTCTTGAAATGCATTCCAACCTTCCGCGGTGTCGAACAATGATCCTGCTCACTGACGAAATCGGTGCCAAACTCTGCAGTAAGGGCGTCAAAGATGGCCCAGGCATTGGAGTGAAGCTCGTCAAAGCTACTGTCGGCTCCGCCTTGTTCTTTGTAAGCGCTCAAAATGCCATCTTTACCGGAAAGGTATCGAAGGGATTCTGATGTATCGCTTTTTATGATTTCGCGAATACCATATTTGTCTAATCGCCCGTCAAACAAACTATGAAATGGAATAGCGATCAGCGCTCTGTAGTCTGTGGACACCTTGATCTCCTCCATTGATGACACCGCCACGATCTAGGACGCCAAAGAGCTGATTGCGAACGATATCGAGTTCGCTAATTCCTATGGTTTTTGCGCGCGCGATTTACTTTGAGAAACACTTGATGCGCTCGACGGGCCTTCGACCGGCTGACCGGATGTGGCCAGTCTTTATTCTCCTGAGTGAAGTAGTGCAGTGCCGCCTCGAGTTTTCCGAGCTCTCGACGCTTGCGCTCGACTTTCAGGCCGAGCATTTTCATTCCATGATGTTCCCCAACCAACAGACTCTGCCATCGCGACTGTGCAGAGGGTTTTCCTATCGGCTGCTTAACAACCAAGCGAGGGCCGTCAGCCGTTGTTGGATCGAGCCGATCTGCTAACCATGCCACGATCCGCGCATCTGGGTTCGGGGTTCGACGGAGATAATCTGCGATCCCCGGCGGATTGTCGTTGTCCAGGAGAACTTCGATAGGGTCATCCGAGTTGACCGGCGAATGCTTCCGAGGTCGACCGGCTCTCTTTCTCAAAACGTATCTACTTAACTTGGGGTCACTTGGGTCCAGCTTATCGGCCAACTCACGGATGATACGGCGATCGATGCTCTCGGCAGTGCGCAAGTACTGGGCCGGAAGCCCCGTATCATCATGGTAGATAGCTTCAAGGCATTCCCCCCAATGAATCGGATCCTCCCACGGAAGAGACCCAATCGATTCGATGGATTGCTTTCTATTTTCTGACGACATCGATACGCCGTGTCCAGTTAAGAAGATTCTTCACCACCCGCGCCACTGGTCAGCCGACATCGCCATCAAAAAAAAAGGATGTCAAATCAGCAGTCAGAAATGGAAAGTAGCCTCTGTCTACGGTGTTTCTTCTAATACCGTAACGTCCGTAACAAGGTAACAAATCAGCAGCGACGTAACTGTCAGGTATACCGAGCGAAAGAATCCGCAAATTGGGCTAATAGATAGCCCTTTGCCGTGAATCCACCGAACCGATGTGTATCAGGCCGCACCCCATACGGCGAAAGCACCTTTGCTAATTGGACGGGCGTCATCGGCTGTTCATTCCTCCATTCAGGCCATTGCCGGTGTTCCATCTCGGCCAGGTCCGAAACCAGATCTGTCGATCGGAGACGATCAACACCGCGGACTGAGAATATCTGCTTGATGTCGAAAAGAAGAAGATCTCCGATGGCTTCATCGTGCTCGAGGCCGGTCACCGCTATTGCCGCAGTTCGGGCCCGGAGGCTCCAAGTCTCTCCGGCCAAATCCGCGATAGCCAGTAGCTGACGCCAATTGTCAGCAGCTCGATCATTTAGTTCAACGGGAATGTCGGGGTCAGGATCCTTAATAAGATGGCTGTTCGTCGCAGCCCACTGAGCGGCGGCTTCGCGCAAATGAAATAATTCACCATCTCCGTCCAGTCGAAGCCGCTCGGTCCTTTCGCTCGGGCTCTTGCGGGACAGACGGATGACAATCGAACGATCTTCGAGAGTTGGCGGAAGTTTGCCGATCATCGCGAGAACTTTTGGGCACCACACGGAGAAATCCTGAATGCCGTCGCAGGCGCTACCACTCACCCGCGTTACATACGCGCTTTCACGAACATGACCGGCATTCAGGATTCCGAGCAACATCTGATTCTGTCTCAGGAACGTGTCGGCTTCATCGATGAGGAGCGTGGGCGATCTTTGTTCGATAACGCGATACAGTGCCGCAGAGCTGATGTTGGCCGTGGTGACTGGGCGGGGCACCAAAGAACCGATGAGATTCAATGCCGTCGTCTTTCCGCAACGACGGTCCGGAGAAACCAAAGCCAAAACTGGTGAGATCCGGCCCACATCATGGCAATACGCGTTGAGGATCCACAATGCTAACGCGTCTGCCGCTCCTGGCGGAAGCACCAGGTGGCGGGCTAATTTTTCCGCCAACCGCTCGAGAAGGCGATTGAGATCAACAGGCGCAGCACTTGCGGTTTCTGGATGATCCCTGGCTGTGGTATTAATATCGACCGCGGTGTTCATGACGCCACTTCTCCTTGGCCACCCCGCCCGCGCTCCCTGTTTCGCTGCTCCGCTCTCGCATCACGTCCGCATAGGATTTTCCAGTGGTCCTTAACGTCGCCTGTCGACCCGTAAAGTTCTGCCAACGTTCGATCGCGATTGCGCAGTACTTCGGATCGATATCCATCGCGTAACACCGCCGATGGCTCAACTCGGCGGCGATGATGGTCGTGCCGCTTCCGACGAACGGGTCATAGACGGCATCGCCCTCCTGCGAACTGTTTTGAATGGGGCGAAGCATACACTCGGCGGGCTTCTGCGTGCTGTGGCCGTGGCCACGGTCGTCGCAGTTGTCGATTTTCCAGACGTTCGACTGAGATCGACGAACATTCCAATGAGCAACTTTGCCCTCCCTTACTGCATAGAAGCAGGTTTCCGCTTGCCAGCAGTAATGTCCGCGCGAAATGACGGGACGGTTCTTTTCCCAGACGATAAGGTTTCGAACAATGAGCTGATGATCCTCCAATGAAAGCTGCGCGGAAGCCGCGTGGCGACCAGAAAACCACACATACGCAACGTCACCAGGAAACAAGGCCCAGGCCTCGGACCAATCGTGCCGGTCATCATTGGAGACCTCGCCCATTTTGCCTAAGTTGTTATTGCCGATCTTCTTGCGCCAACCCGGCTGGTAGTTATCGCCGTAAGGCGGGTCGGTGACCATCAAGTGCGGAACCGCTCCGCCGAGAAGACGGTCGACGTCCACTGCGATGGTAGCGTCGCCGCAATAAAGTCGATGCGAACCCAGATTCCAGAGGTCTCCAGGAAGGACCCGCGATGATGCATGTTGAGGAACGCTCTCTTCGGCGATTCTCTCCATCCGCTCGGCCGCTCTCAGTAGATCGAATGCGCTATAAGGACTTTTGTCCATATCCATCCGCTTGAGGAATTTCTCATACTTCGCCGGATCCGCTTGCGCGCGCTCATAGACGTAGATTCTGCGTCGGACTGCTCCCGCTCCCTCCCCATAAATAGCTGCGACCTTTTCGGTACAGCTTTCTCGCCGGCTTGCGACCCGTACACCATCCGTCGTGCAAGTTGGCCTCGGTATCAAATCGGTCCGTTCGCCTCGGCGCGTTTGTTGTTCTAAGATCTTTTTCGTCGCCAATTGCTTTTTCGCCAGCACGGACTGAAGGTTTGTCTTGGCGGTAATGTCGTCAACGACTTCATAACGAAGATGGGCGGGCAACAGTTCGAGCATTTCTAGTTGCTTCATGCTGCACCGGACACGACGGCGACTTCAACGGTGCTCCATCCGAGCTTCCTGACGGCTGCGAGCCAACGGGCGCCGGCAACGAGACGGCCGTCAGCCGTGATCGTGATGGGGTCCCTCAAGCCGTATTGGCGTACGATTTCCGCGAGCAAATCGATATTGGAAGTGATGACATCTTGATCGAACCCTTCCCGCACGAGGATTGACGTTACCGGTACTGACCGTCGCACGAAGGGCGATGGGGGTCGCCCTGTCGCGGAACCGCGAACGTCGACGGCCGTTGCATGGTTGGTCGCGGTCGCGTCAACCATGACGCGCATCTTGCGGATCGGCGCCATGCGATGACGGCCGCGAGAGGAGCCATGCTTCTGCGTCGTCAACAATGATCAGCGTACGTTGGCCAACCTTGATCGCGCGAAGGCGACGGGCCTTGATTTCTTCGTATGCCATGGTGCGGCCTACACCGTAATTTTTGCAGAATTCGGCAATCGAGAGAGTTCTTTTATTAGTCATGTGATTTTTTGAAGCCTATGTGAAGTTACTTGCTACCTCACACAGCAATAGCGAAGCCAAAGGCTCTTGAATTTGGACAATCGAGAATTATTTCACAAAGCTTTTTGTCTTGTGGCAGGTAAAAAACCTTTACCATTGGACAATCTACGAACATTTCTGGAAGCTTTTTGTCCAGGGCGCTTGAGGTCACCGACGCCATCGATGATCGTTCGGACGGGATACTCGCAATGACGAACCAACTTCGCCGGCGGATGGTGACCAAACCCTCAATGCACTTCCCAGGTAGCGGTTGGAGATCTTCCCCGGCGAGGACCAAAACACATCGCCTCTCAAATACCGGATAGACCGCGAGGCCGACGCCGTGGCCTACCTTGACGCCTCTTCACGATCATCGCATTAGGGTCAGGGCCGGGATAAATTCCGGCTTCGCGTAGAATGTGACCGATAAATTCTGTGCATTTACTGGTCGGCGAATTGCCGACTCCTTGTCCAGGAAAGTGCTTCTGAAAAATCGCCGGCAGATCAACGGTGATTAGAGTGTCCAGCGTCGCCGGCTCAAGAAAGCCAATCATACGTTTAAGAATCTCATCGTCGGAAAGCCAGCCGAGAAATTGGTCCCTTAAACGAAAAAATTCGCGAATCTCCGCTTCCACGAAATCTTCGTAGTGGGCGTAGCCAGTCGACCCGACTAATTTATCGTAAGAACTCAGGTCTCGCGCCCCACTGTCCTTTTTGCGGCCGGCATGGTTCCTACCGACGGCATTCAGTATCCATTCGTTTTTCGGAGTGTTCTCTATTTTGAGGAGAGCATTCCGAAGATGCTTTTGAGTGTTACGAACGGACGGTGATAGTCGTCGGTCCTGAGCAATACGCATTAAGGGTTCAAACGCCCGAGCGAGATCTTGACCTAGCAAAGCGAGGTCACAGTTAGGCAATTCCCTAAACGTTTCCTTCAACACCGTTCGGATCTGCTGATTGGTGAGGGGCGTCACGCCGTCAGTCTTCATCACCGCGTGCTTGGAAGTCTTAGCCATCCATGCAATCCCGAAAATCTGAAAAATAACCTAGTGCAGCGCATCAATTGACATTTGGCTTGAAGCGGAACGGCCGCGCGTGATGCGATCGCATCTGGATAGTTGGTCCAGTAGTCACCTCTCAGCGTTTCGGTATCCTGCGCGATTGTAAATTGCCTGTCCAGCGTGCGGATCGCTGCGCAAGATGCCGTTCGACGACATCGGATCGAAAGCCCATTTCATTAAAGGCCATCAACACCATCGAGCGGAAGGCGTGAACACTCGCGCGGCGATGATAGCCGACGCTCTGGGGCCTAAAACGCATCTCTTTACCGTTTTTTACTCGCCGGTATTAGGCAAATCGAGCAAAATCGACGATAGCCGGTCCGCCTGCGCAAAAACAAGAAATGCGGAATGTCGTTGGACAAAAGTTTGAAGAAGGGCAGCGTAGCACGGTGGCGATTCGCAGTAAGGTGATGAGAATCTGTAGCGCTCCCTTGGGGAATCGAACCCCTGTTTAGCCTTGCGCCCATGTAGCCCTATTTTGATAGGCGTGTTGGTATGTTTGTTGGTACCTTTCTGATCAACACAGCGTCAACATATTGAATTTATTTGCAACATAGGCACCGGTATGGTGGCTGCCGGGCCCACCACGCTTCGCCCTTACGGGCTACGCGTGGCGCAGCCACGTGAAGATCGCAAGGCCGAATCGTGTCCGGCATAGCTTGAGCGAAGCGAAAGCGTAGACGGACGGGAACGCGAAGCGAGCAAGGCTGCCGCGCCGGAGATGTTCCGCCACAGGCGCTACAGTGTGTTTTTCGAGGTTAGAGCTGACCTTGCATGGGTCGCCCGCTCTATGTCTGGCGGCGGATGTTGTAGTCCTGCCATTGCACACCAGACACCGACATAGGCAGCATGCAACGACCTGTCTTCAACACTATCCTTGAAGTTCGGGTAATCGATATGGTCGATCATTGCGGCTAAAGCCTGTTTTACCACATCGCGTGGCAGAACTGCACGATACAGATAATCACTGTTGGCGTTCCGGGTTACCTTGGCATCTGGGAACACCTTCTCGATATCCCCGGCACGCCGAGCCCTGACCAGCAATTCAGCCGGGCCACAATCCTTGCTTACGATGGACAGGTAGCTGTTGTTCGTCATTATCCACATTTGATTTCTCCCATTTCGGTAAATACGGAGATGTCAGTCTTTTTGTGGCGGGGGAGATTACCGCCAATCGGCCCCCC
>JAQGKA010000514.1 GCA_028290355.1 Tardiphaga sp.
TGTCGTAGGCCTGGGCGGCGAACTGGTCCGGATCGTCCTTGTACTTGGCGCGGTAGCTGGCGACGAACTTCGTATTCGCTTCATCATCCTTGGCGATGAACCAGGGGCTGCCGACCAGCGTGCCGTCCGCAGCGTCGCCAGCAATGTCACCGAGCTTCGGCGAATTGAAGCCGTTGCCGCCGATGAAACGCACCTTCGGGTCGATGCCGATGGCGCGGGCGCCGAGCAGAATGCCGGAGGCCGGCTCCACGAGGCAAGAGACGACGATGGCGTCGGGGTTCAGGCTCTTGATCTTGGTCAGCTGCGCCGAGAAATCGCTGTCCTTCGAACCGAAGGTTTCGGTCGTCAGAATCTGGATGCCCATCTTGTCGAGCGAGGCCTTGAACACGTCGTAGCCGGATTTGCTGAACGCATCGTCGTTCGCGTACATCACCGCGACCTTCTTGATGCCGAACTTGTCTTGGGCCCGCTTCAGGGTCACCGGGATGACGTCGCTCTCCGGCAGCGAGGTGCGGTAGACATAGGGGCCGATGGCAGTGATGCCGGCGGCCGTGGTCGAGGTGCCGACGATCGGCACCTTCTGGCCGTTGGCCACTGGCCCCGCGGCAAACATCTCGTTCGACAGCGTCGGGCCGAGAATCAACGGCACCTTGGCAAGACCGATCAGCTTGCGCGCGGAACTAACCGCCTGATCCTTGTTGCCGGCGCTGTCCTCGTACTGGATGACCAGCTTCTTGCCGCCGAGGATGCCGGTCTTGTTGACCTCGTCCAGCGCCAGGTCGAAACCGTTCTTGATGGCGAAGCCGTAACGGCTGTTGGGACCTGTCAGGATCTCGATCGCGCCAATGGTGACATCGTCGGCCCTGGCGGACGTGGTCCAGACTGCGGAAGCCGCGGCGAGCGCCGATATGGCCAGAGTGGCGAGAATTCGCTTGTTCATGGGCTATTTCCTGATCGAAAGTGCGTTGCCGCCGTCTTTATCCGCGACAGCGCCCTCTTCCAACGGTTTTATTGCAGTTTTGACCAAGCATGGCGATCACCGGCGCGGCGCCGCAACCTGAGGCAGCGCCCCGGCTGCTGTCACGCGTGGATGCAGCCTTTCCCGGCGACTGCGTGCAGCCAGGCTTTAACCCAATATTGACCGAAGTTCCTAACCGCCCGTTGGATATCCCGCGGGTATAAAGCCGCTGAAGTTCGGGCGGGCAAATGCAAATCCAACCTATAGCAACAGGTGCCGGCGGTACTGCTCCCGCAGTTGCCGCTCGCCGTTTGCGGTTCAGGCTGGAGCCGATCAAGGGCCTCATCCTGTGCGGCGGCCTCCTCATCACGGCGATCGTGATCGGGACCGTGCTGGGTGCGATCCACTTCCGAGATCGCGCCATCGACAGCAGCAAGCGAGAGCTGGAAAATACGGTCCTGCTCGTCGCCCGGCACTTCGACCAACAGTTCGACGACCTTCAGGGAGTCCAGAACGAGGTCGTTGCCTACATGCAGTCGGCGAATATCACTACAGGCGACGCCTACCAGAATCTGATGTCGGGCATCGATGTGCATCGTCTGCTGCGGGCCAAACTCGCGAGTCTGCCCTATGTCGGCGGACTCAATCTGTTCGACGCCGAGGGGCGGCTGATCAACTCCTCTGAAGCGTGGCCGGTACCCACCATCGATATTGCCGATCGCTCTCATTTCCAGGTCTTGAAATCCGCAACGAGCCAGCGGGTCGTGTTGGCCGAACCGGTGATCAGCCGCGTCACGGGGGCATGGACGGCGATTTTTGCCCGAAAGCTGGTCGGGCAGAACGGCGAGTTTCTCGGCATCCTCAGCCGGGGAGTCGAGCCCTCGCACTTCGAAAACTACTTCGCGTCACTGGCGCTCGGAAAAGACGCCACCATCGCCATGATCCATCGCAACGGCACGGTGCTGGCGCGCTACCCCCGCAACGAAACCGTGATCGGCCAGAACCTCGCGACGAGCTCCGTTTTCCGCGGCATCCTGTCGTCCGGAGGCAGTTCTACCGGCCGATATCTCAGTCCCATCGACGGCGAGGACCAGCTGGGATCGGCAAGGCGCCTGACCACCTCGCCCGTTCTCATCGTAGCGACCACCAGCATGTCGGCCGCGCTGAACGACTGGCGGGAACAGACCCGGCTTGAAATCATCGGCGCCACGCTGGCCGCGCTGGTCATCTTCGCAACCCTGTTCCTGATCGTCCGGCAATTGATCCGCGAACATCGCGCTGCGCAGCATCAGCTGGCGCAGAAATCGCAGTATCTCGACACGGCCATCAACAGCATGACCCAGGGGCTGATGTTGTTCGACGCCAATGCACGGCTCGTGGTTTGCAATCAGCGTTTCATCGACATGTTTGGCGTATCTACCGACGTGGTCAAACCGGGCTGCCATTTCCGCGATCTCATCCTGCATCGCCAGCAGACCGGCACATTCGTCGGGGATGCCGATGAGTTCTGCACAACCTTTCTCCGCAATGTGGCCGAAGGCATCGTTCACGATGCGATTCTGACAACACCGGATGGCCGCTCGATCCAGATCCTGTATCAGAAATCGGCGGACGGCGGATGGGCATCGACGCTGGAGGACATCACCGAGCGGCGACGTTCTGAAGATCGCATCGCGCACCTCGCGCATTATGACGCGCTGACCGATCTGCCGAACCGCGTGATGTTTCGCCAGCAGCTCGAACGCGAGATCGCGACCATCCCCGATGGCGCGCGGTTCGCCATCCTCTATCTCGACATCGATGAATTCAAGGGCATCAACGATTCCCTAGGTCACGCCGTTGGCGACGAACTGCTGAAAACCGTTGCCGCACGTCTGCGCGACTGTGTCGGCGAAGCGGGCTTTGTCGCCCGGCTCGGCGGCGATGAATTTGCCATCGTCCAGACCACGATCACGGATCGCAACGACGTCATCCGCCTTGTGACGGACCTGTACGAAACCATCCGCAAACCTTACGAGTGTCTCGGTCACCAGATCTCCACCGACGCCAGTATCGGTATCGCGCTCGCCCCGAACGATGGCACGAATCTGGATCAGCTGCTCCGCCATGCCGATCTGGCGATGTACGGCGCCAAGGCCGACGGACGCCGCAACTACCGGTTTTTCGAGCCGGCCATGGATGCGAGCGCCAAGGCGCGACGCGCCCTCGAACTGGATCTGCGCCAAGCGCTTGCGAATGGCGGCCTGGAGATTCACTACCAGCCGCTGGTCGATATCGGCAGCAGCGAGGTGACCGGGTGCGAAGCGCTGCTGCGCTGGCGCCATCCGGTACGCGGCATGATCTCGCCCGCCGAGTTCATTCCGATCGCCGAGGAAACCGGACTGATCACCGAACTGGGCGAATGGGTACTGATGAACGCCTGCGCAGAAGCCGCGGCGTGGCCCGACCAGGTCAGGCTCGCGGTCAACGTCTCGCCGGTGCAATTCAAATCGCAAACCCTGGCATTGAAGGTCGTGCAGGCGCTGGCGACGTCCGGCCTGTCCGCAAGCCGGCTGGAACTTGAGATCACGGAAACCGTGCTGATCCGCGACGACGAAGCGGCACTGAAGATCCTGCATCAGTTGCGCGCCATCGGCGTGCGGATCGCGCTGGACGATTTCGGCACGGGCTATTCCTCGCTGAGCTACCTGCAGCGTTTTCCGTTCGACAAGATCAAGATCGACCGCAGCTTCATCAATGACCTTGCAGGCCCCGGCGGATCGTCCTCCATCGTGCAAGCGGTGGTGACCATCGCAAACGCGCGCAACATGGTCACGACCGCCGAAGGCGTCGAAACCCAGCAGCAGCTCGATCAGCTGCGGGCCCTCGGCTGCACCCAGATGCAGGGCTGGCTGTTCAGCGCCGCGAAACCGGCCCGGGAGATCCGGGCGCTGCTGCAGCGGCGGCTGCAGACAGCGGTCGCGTAGGATCCGACGCAGCTCCCGGACTCAGTGGCGGTCGATGCGCGGATCCGGCCTTTCGTCCTCCGTTGCCGCGCGACACGACCAGAAGCGGTGTTTCCGGACCGCATCGTCTCGAATTTGGGTTGGCACACTCGTGCATGCGCAAACTCCGTCGGACACATGGAAGAACTCAATCGTCCCTGTCTTGCCAGGCCCGGCGCTCAGCTCGCCGCTGGCGATTTCCACGAAGCTGGCGGGAAGTCGCTTGTATATCGCGTAGGCGTCGCATCCCTGCTCGGCCGCGCCCGCTGCTGTTGCGATCAGGATCACGGAAATAAAGCCTGCCGCTGCGAATGAAGTCCTGTCACTGCTTCCGTTCCGGTCAATCTGCTGCGCTGCTCGGCCGAAGAGTCCGCGAAAAGAAGCCCAGCTTTGGCGCGGCTCCGTGAGATCGGAACGGAGGTTGGCGGCGAAGAAATGATCGCCGATCAGCAAGGCCGCGAGCCCACCGACAGCAGCGCAAACGATCCAGTTGAGGGTGCGCCACGGCTTCTCGCTGGACAGCACCATCAGGGCTAGCTCCAGCATCATATCGCCCATCGTCAGCCCTTGTTCTGCGCGCGCGGCGCCTGATACTCCAGCATAGGTAGTGGCGGCAGGACCTCAGGTTCACCGCCACGTGCGCCGCCATTGCGAGCACGGGATTCAGCGATACAGTGTTGGATGGCGCAACCGGAGACGGTCTTCATGCTGCGATCCCTTTCTGTCGTCATCGCTGTGCTGGGGTGGCTGACCGCACCGGCGGCGGCGCAGGAGTCCCCACGCGGCAGCGAATGCCTGGCGATGGCCAATGCGCCGCCGCGGGCCACGCCGGTCAGCCTGCGCCGGACGGCCGCCAAAACCGACGAGGTGGCGATCACCTATGCCGGCCATTCCACCTATTACATCGACACGCCGGGCGGCGTGACCATCGCCACCGACTACAACGGCGTCTACCGGCTGGACCGCATCCCCGACGTCGTCACCATGAACCGCGCGCACAGCACGCACTACACGCTGTTTCCCGATCCGCGCATTGCAACCGTGTTGCATGGCTGGGGTGAGGATGGACAACCCGCGCGGATCAATCGCCGGATCGGCGATGTGCTGATCCGCAATGTGACCACCGACATAAGGCGCTACTACAGCGACGATTCCAGCGCCGAGATGATCAAGGACGGCAACTCGATCTTCATCTTCGAGGTCGCCGGCCTGTGCATCGGTCATCTCGGCCACCTGCACCACAAGCTCGATGAAAGCCATTTCGCGGCGATCGGCCGGCTCGACATCGTGATGGTGCCGATCGACGGCAGTTACACCATGTCGCTGGACGGAGTCTCCGAGATCACCAAGCGGCTGCGCGCATCGGTGGTGTTGCCGATGCATCGCTTCATGACGCCGCTGAGCGAGTTCATGCGCAAGATCGGCCAGCAATTCGCCATCGACGTCCGCACCGAGCGGACCCTGCGGATTTCGCTGGGCACCCTGCCCGGCACACCGACGGTGATCATCCTCGACGGGGTTTGACCGGATCGCGCTACGGAATGGCGAACGCGACGGCGTCGTCCGTGCTGATGGAAACGCCGACCTTTGCGCCGATGGGCCAACGTGCCATCGCATCATATCCCGCCGATCGCACCAATAGCTTGTCCCGCGACGAGGCCTCGCTGTCGATATACAAATCGACGTGCCCACCCTGATAGACCTGCGCGGCGACGATTCCGCTGGCTGCGCACGCCTCATCGGCTTCGACCACCCGCAGCTGTTCGGGCCGGACGAACAGATCGACCGGCGCGGTGGGCGCGACGCCGCGCAGAGGCGCTGCCGGCACCTTCACCCGTGCCGTCCCCAAAGCGACGATGGCCTCCGCGCCGTCGAGGCCATCAAGCCGGCCGCGCAGCACATTGGCATCGCCGACAAACGACGCGACGAACCGGTCGCATGGCCTGCGATAGATCTCTTCCGGCGTTCCGAGCTGGCGAATGCGTCCCTCCGACATGACAGCCAGCCGGTCGGAAAGACTCAAGGCCTCGCCCTGATCGTGGGTGACGAAGATCGTCGTGACCTGGAGCTTGCGCTGAATCTCCCGCAATTCCACCTGCATGGACGCGCGCAAATTCTTGTCGAGCGCGGAAAATGGCTCGTCGAGCAGCAGAACCGTGGGGTTGATCACCAGCGCGCGTGCCAGCGCGACGCGCTGCTGCTGGCCGCCGGAGAGTTGGCGCGGCTTGCGGGCGGCCATTCCGTTGAGCCTGACCAGTGCCAACACCTCCTCGACGCGGCGATCCCTCTCTTTCCTCGGAACGTGACGCACCCTGAGGCCGTAGGCGATATTGTCAGCCACCGTCATGTGCGGAAACAGCGCGTAGTTCTGAAACATCATACCGATTTCGCGCTTGTAGGTCGGCACATCGTTGACGCGTTCACCGTCGATCAGGATTTCTCCGCCGTCCGGACTGAAAAAGCCCGCGGCCAGATTGAGCAGCGTAGTCTTGCCACAGCCGGACGGGCCGAGCAGCGTCATGAACTCGCCTGATCGCACCGACAGCGAAACCTCGCGCAACGCTATGGCTTCGCCGAATCGCTTCGTCACGGTGTTGAAGCGAACCGCCGCGTCACCGTCCCCTGCAATCCTTGCGTTCTGCGCCGCAGCGCCTCTGTCAGCGACTTTGTTCAATATTCAGCACCTTACCGAGACCCAGGAACGCGTTGGCAAAGACGATCAGCGCGGCCGTGCCCACAATGTACATCACCGACAGCGCCGCCATCGACGGATCGGCGAATTCCCGCACATAGTTGTACATGGCGACGGGCAGCGTCTGCGTCCGCTGCGCCGTGACAAACAGCGACGCCGTGAATTCGTTGAACGACAGGATCGCGGCAAACAACCAGCCGCTGATCAGGCCCGGCAACAGCAGCGGGAGCGTGACCGTCAACAACACCCGCAGCGGCGGCGCGCCCAGACTGGCCGCGGCCAGTTCAAAGCTCTGATCCAGATTGCGCAGCGATACATAGACGCTGCGAATGACGAACGGCAGCACCAGAATGACGTGACAGACGACGACCACGGCATAGCCGCGGGTCCATCCGATCTGTGCGGCCAGAATGAGAAAGCCCAGCCCCACCGTGAAATGCGGAATGACGAGCGGCGACAGCAGGATGCCTTCGATCAGCTTCTTGAAGCGAAACCGGTAGCGGTCGAGCGCGAAGGCAAACATCGCCCCGACCACCAGCGCGATGGTCGAGCTCCACACGGTGACGATCAGGCCATTGCGAAAGCCGTCGCGAAAATCCTGATAGGCGATCGCCTTGGCAAACCAGCGCATCGACCAGGCCTGCGGCGGAAACGACAGGATCGCCCTGTCGTTGAAGGCCGC
>JAQGKA010000528.1 GCA_028290355.1 Tardiphaga sp.
CAGCACGAATGACATGCCGATCGCCGACAGCATCGGGGCGAGGCGAAAGGAGTGCCGCAGCGGCCGGTAAGCGATGCGCTCGATGGTCCAGCCATAGAGCGCGGTCACCGCCATCGAGACCAGCAGCACGATCAGCAGGATCACCGGCACGATGGTAAGGCCGATCGAGACCAGGATCAGGAAGCTGATCAGCGCAATGAAGCCGCCGATCATGAAGATGTCGCCATGGGCAAAATTGATCATGCCGACGATGCCGTAGACCATCGTATAGCCGATCGCGATCAGGCCATAGATCGAGCCGAGCACGATGCCGTTGATCAGTTGCTGGGCGAAATAATCCATGCGCTGCCGTGCTTGACGTGATGACGCGCGGTGGCCCCGGCAGCCGGAACGTCGCGTCGCTGTTCCGTTTTCTAACAGCGGGGATGGGGAGCGGCAACAGGGTGCTCTGCGCCTAAAGTAAGCTGTACATGGTGATTTTCTCGGCGAATTTTGCGCCGCAACAGTAGGTTCCGCGGCCATACTTGCGCCCTTGAAGTGCCGCGCAACGATCACGCCGGAACCGAAACCAACATTTCGGTGGAGAGTTATTGGCGGGCTGAATGGTTCAGCAAGGAGATTGAAGCCAATCAGAACCAGAACAACCCGGGACAGCAGAATCAGAACCCGGGTCAGAAGCCCGGACAGCAGCAGCAGGGCGGCGGACAAAAGCCCGGACAGCAGCAGCAGGATCCCAACCGGCAGGGCAACCCCGATCAGCGCGATCGTTAGCCAGTAGCCTGGTCGGAATAGCCGCCAGCAAGGAAAGTCCCGCCGCGAGGCGGGATTTTTCTGTTTTGGCAAGTCGTTTCCACGTGTTGCCGCAAGTTATCCCGCGCATTCGAATATTAAGGTAAACAAATGGTTTACGTTGCCGGCTGGGTGGGACGGGGCTTACCTCGCCGCGAACACCATCGACTCGAATGCGAGTCGCGCAGGATGCGGCGGAAGAGACATGTACCAGAACTGGCGGATCAGCAGTTTCAATGGCGCCCTACTGGCGTGCTATTTCATCCCGACCTGGACCATCTTCGCCTTCAGGATCATGATCTCGCCGATCCAGGGACTCTATGAGCGCCCGAATATTTCGCTGGCACTCTTCATGAGCGACTACCTGCACCTCGCGACCATGAGCACCGTGCGCTATGCGTGGCTACTCGCGCTGGGCAAGCTGACGGTGGTGGCGTTCTTCGCGGTGTTTCTGGTGTTCACCACGCGAGCTTCGATCCGCAGGACCGGCGGTTGCGACGAGGCGCTGGCCATGGCGCTCGGCATCGGCAGCCTGATCAGCTTCATCAGCATGGTGATGGCGTCGAAGGTCGGCGAGATCGTCGCGATGCGGCTGCACGTTACCGAATTGCTCCTGCTGCTCGGCACCGCGATCCTGATGGCGGTCGAGCCGCCGCTGCAGCGCGACGCGCCCGAGAAGAGCACGATGCCGCAACGGCGTGAGCGCGAGATCTACCCCTTCAGCAGCCCGAGCTCCTGAACGATCGCGGTGGCTTCCTTGACGGCGTGATTGGCCGCCGGAACGCCGCAATAGATCGCCTGCTGCAGCAGGATTTCCTTGATGTCCTCGGGCGTGAATCCGCCTTCCGCCAGAGCGGCGCGGACATGCAGGCGAAACTCGTCCCACTGGCCGAGCGCCACCA
Organism: Tardiphaga sp.; assembly: GCA_028290355.1. Classification (GTDB taxonomy): domain Bacteria; phylum Pseudomonadota; class Alphaproteobacteria; order Rhizobiales; family Xanthobacteraceae; genus Tardiphaga. The sequence continues at coordinate 1,692 of JAQGKA010000528.1, forward strand.
TGGTGCCGATCACCAGCACGCGGCGGGTGCGCTCGTCGAAATGCGGCCGGGTCCAGATCTCGCCCCAGGCGTGGCGCGTGATCAGGTCGATGAAATCCGCGTTGAAGGCGTTCTTGTTGGCCATCGATTTGTCGACCCAGGCATTGCCCAGCACCTTGCGGCGCTGCGCCATGCCGTCGTCGCGGCGTTGCTGATCGTCCATGGTGGTTCTCCCGCTTAGAGTGCTGGTCAGATATTAAATGCAGCGGCAGCGCGCTCCCTCGCCCCGCAGCGCGAAGCAAAGCTTCGCTAGGCGGGGAGAGGGGTGGGGTTAGGGGGCGCCGGTGATGACCTCTGGCGCCCCCTCACCCGAAGCCTCGCTGCGCTCGGCTCCGACCTCTCCCCGCAAGCGGGGAGAGGTTAGTTAGCGCTGGGTCAGGAAACCGACCACCGCGTCGGTGAAGGCGTGCGGCTGCTCGACATTGGAGATGTGCGCGGCGTCGAGGATGGTCAGGCTGGCGCCGGGAATCTGGCTGCGGATGTATTCGCCGGCGGCGAGCGGCGTCGACATGTCCTGTCGGCCAGCAATCACCAGCGTCGGGCTCTTGATCTTCGGCAGCAGCGCGCGCTGGTCCAGCGTGCTCAGCGCCTCGCAGGCGGCGAGGTAGCCCTCGACCGGCGAGGCGATCAGCATTGCCTTCATGTTGGCCGTGATCTGCGGCTCGCGTTCGCGGAAATCCGCGGTCAGCCAGCCACCGATAACGGCGTCCGCCACCGACGCGAGGCCGCCTTCGCGCACGGCCTTGATGCGGTTGTGCCAGTTGGTCGGGTCGGGATAGTAGCTCGAGGTATTGGCCAGGATGATGCGATCGAAGCGCTCAGGCGCGTTGGCGCCGAGCCATTGCCCGACCATGCCGCCCATCGACAGGCCGCACCAGTGCACCTTGTCGATGTTGAGATCGTCGAGGATCGCAAGCACGTCGCGGCCGAAACGCTCCATGGAATAGGGGCCGGGCGGGACGCCGGATTTGCCGTGACCGCGCCGGTCATAGCGAATCACGCGAAACAGTTTTGTGAAGGCCGCCAGCTGCGGCTCCCACATTTGCATGGTGGTGCCCAGTGAATTCGACAGCATCAGGGTCGGGC
>JAQGKA010000533.1 GCA_028290355.1 Tardiphaga sp.
TTTGGCGCCGACCGCGAGTTCCTTGTTGTCGAGGTTGCCGCCCATGGCGCGCGGGATCAGCGAGGTGATGCGGCCCCAGGCCGGCGGCGGCGCCACGCCCATCACGCCGAAGAACGGCGCCAGCGGCAGCTGAAGTCCCCACGGCATCTCGCCGGTCATGCGCTCGCGGTCGAGCGGGATGTTGATCAGACGCAGTTCGTGGAAATCGTCGGGCAGGGTGCCGGCGAGCGGCTTGATGAGATTGTAGCCCCAATCCTGCCGAAGCTGGATGTCGAGGATTTCGACCTCCAGCACGTCGCCGGGCTCGGCGCCGTCCACCGCGACCGGACCTGTCAGGATATGGCCGGGCACCATGCGTTCGTTGCGGGCATGTACTTCGGCGAGTTCGGGCGGAATGTGAAACTTGCTCTTGTCCGGCAACACCTCGGGTCCGCCGCTGACCGTATCGACCGTGACCTCGTCGCCGCTGTTCACCACAAGCGCGGGCTTCAGCGCAGCGTCGAAGAAGCCCCAGTGACAATTCTCGGAGCTGGCGGGCAGATGGTGGTGAGTCATTGGGAATCCTTCAAAAGGTGGGCGACGGCGCGAGAGCATCGTTGAATCCAACGCTGCGATCAAGCCGAGGCGTTGCGCCAAGTGATCTCATCGGAATTCGACGATTCCAACTAAAACTCAATGGCACACAACACGGAACCATCGGTGCCCGCCGGACTTGTCACGCGATACTTGGAAGAAAGGGAAGATTCGTATGATCAAGAAATTGGCTTTGCTGGCGGCTGCAGCCGTTCTCTACAGCGCGGTGCCGGCAGCGGCGCAGGGCATCAATGTTGAAATCGGCGGCGGCGGCCGCGGTTATCATCGCGACCATGGCGATCGCGGCTACCGCGGCGACGGCTATCGGCGCAGCCGGGCCGAGTTCGTGCGCCGCGATCGTGGCTATCACCGTGGCTGGGAACATCGTCGTCCGCACGGGCGCACTGTGATCATCGAGCGATAGACGCAGTTGATTCTGTCGAGCAGCCTCGCGAAAGCGGGGCTGTATTCGTTTGAGCGTCGTCCGTCAGCGCGTCAGCCAGGGCTCGGCGAGATAGCGCAGCAGCTTGGCTTCGCGGCGGCCACGCGAGACGGTGTCGAGGATCAACCCCGCGAACATCGAGATCACGGCGACCAGCATGATGCCTACCGAGAGCACGGCGGTCGGTAGCCGGGGCACCAGGCCTTCCTCGACATAGGTGATCACGACGGGAATCGACAACGCGACCGATACGGTCGCCAGCAGGATCGACAGCGTTCCGAAGAACCGCAGCGGCTTTTCCGAACGATACAATTTCAGGATGGTGCCGAGGATGCGAAAACCATCGCGCCAGGTATTGAGCTTGCTGAACGAGCCTTCCGGCCGCGCGTAATACGGCGTCTTGATCTCCGCCACCGGCATCGCCAGTTCGAGCGCGTGCACGCTGAGTTCGGTCTCGATCTCGAAACCGTCCGACAGCACCGGAAACGATTTGACGAAGCGTCGCGAGAACACCCGGTAGCCGGACAGAATATCCTCAAACCCCTGACCGAACACCGTCGTCAGAAATCCCGTGAGCAGCCAGTTGCCGGTGCGATGGCCGGTGCGATAGGCGGCATCGACCTGATCGACGCGATGCGCCACCACCATGTCGAGGTGATCGGCAATCAGCATTTCGATCATGCGGGGCGCGCTGGCGGCGTCATAGGTCGCGTCGCCATCCACGAGCAGATAGATGTCGGCCTCGACGTCGGCGAACATCCGCCGGACGACGTGCCCCTTGCCCTGATGGCGTTCGCTGCGCACCTGCGCGCCGGCCTCGCGGGCGATCTCGACGGTTCGATCCGACGAATTGTTGTCGTAGACGTAGATCTCCGCCATCGGCAGCGTGCTGCGGAAATCGGCGACGACGGTGGCGATCGCCGCGGCTTCGTTGAAGCAGGGCACCAGGACGGCGATACGGATTGGCGAGGATGTCATCAGAGCTGGATTCCGGTTGGGCCGGAGGAGTCCGGGTCGTCGATCGCGATCGTCTGCGGCGCGGTGGCCATGTATTGCTGAGCTGCGACAAACATGCCCCACATCGCGCCGAGCATCATCCAGAAATGGCGCCAGTGATCGGTGTCGATGATGAAGGCCTCGCCGACAGTGCCGAGGAAGGCTGCGAACACCGCGAGATAGGCGCGCTGCCACGGCACGCGCACGAAGACATAGCGAAAGCCGAGAATGACGGTCATGAAGATCAGCGCGGGATAGCAGATGCCGGAGATCCAGCCGCCGGACATGAAGGCATTCAGATAGGAGTTGTGGGTGTCTTCCGGGAAGAATTTGGTGAACTGCAGCGGGCCGATGCCGAACGGCAATTCGAGTGCCATCTGCGCGCCGAGGATATGACGGCCGAACCGGCCGAAGCGGCCCTCGTCGTATTTCTGGTCGAAGCTGGCGCGCTGCTTGAACATGTCGGCGATAAAGTCGAACTCCAGCAGCACGGCAATGATGACGACGACAACCACAATGGCCGCGACGGCCATGATGATGATGCGCGAGCGCTGCTTGCTGGACGGGCTGGTCAGTACCATCATGAACAGCATGAAGGCCGACGCGATCGCGAGCAGGCCCCAGGCGGCGCGGGAAAATGCCAGCAGGACGGCCAGCGTCATGATGCCGAGCGCGATGGCGCTGCGGAAGGAACGGCCAAAGCCATCGCTGACGACGCTTTGCAGCGCAAACAGCGCCGGCAGCACCAGGAATGCGCCGAGCACGTTGGGATCCTTGAAGGTGCCGCTGGCGCGGCCATACAGCGTGAACAACTCGCCGCCGCCGGGGATCAGATGCAGATAGCCGGCGATGCCGGCCAATGAGGCGACCAGCGCGCCGGCGATCAATCCGCGGCGCAACAGGTCGAGCCGCGCGGCGGTGTCCTCGGACAGCATCAGCGCAAAGAAGATCGCCGTCACCGCCATGTACCAGGAGGTCAGGATCCAGTTCAGGATCACGGTGGTGTCGAGCAGATAGGCGGCGCAGATGGTGTAGCCGATGTTGACCAGGAACAGCAGCATCAGCAGCGGAATGAAGACCAGCCGCATCCGCAGCCCCGCCGCGAAGAACACCACCATGGCGGTGAGGGTGGCGATTTCGTAGGGGCTGGGTTCGATGAAAACGATGGCGCCGCCAAAGCCCATTGACCACAGCAGCGCATGCTGCAGCGTCGCGACGGCGGGCGCCGTCGTCGGGGAAGCAAATGAACGATCGGCCGCTGCGGTATAGGTCATGGCGCCACAACCCTACCGAGGCAGTGTTGACGAGTGGTGTAGCGCCATGGCGGACACGGATGATTTTCCGGGTAACGGCGCTGTTCAGTAGGCGTTTTCGTTCTTGGTCATCAGCGACACCGGCGTCTTCAGCAGGATGTAGACGTCGAACAGCACCGACCAGTTCTCGATGTAATAGAGATCGAACTCGACGCGCTTCTGGATTTTCTCCTCGCTGTCGACTTCGCCGCGCCAGCCATTGACCTGGGCCCAGCCGGTGATGCCCGGCTTGACGCGGTGACGCGCGAAGTAGCCGTCCACGGCCTCGTCGAACAGCTGGCTCTGCAACTTGCCCTGCACCGCATGCGGGCGCGGGCCGACCAGCGACAGGTTGCCCTTGAAGACGACGTTGAACAGCTGTGGCAGTTCGTCGAGGCTCGACTTGCGGATGAAGCGACCGACGCGGGTGACGCGCTTGTCGCCCTTCGTGACAACCGTTTTGGCGAGCGGGTCGGCCTGATCGTGGAACAGCGAGCGGAACTTGAAGACGTCGATACGCTCGTTGTTGAAGCCGAAGCGCTTCTGCCGGAACAGCACCGGGCCCGGGCTATCGAGCTTGATCGCCAGCGCCACCAGCGCCATCACCGGCAGCGCCGCCAGCAGGATCAGCGCGCCGACGATGCGGTCGAACAGCCACTTCATCACCAGATCCCAGTCGGTGATCGGCGCCTCGAACACGTCGAGGGTCGGGACCTTGCCGAGATAGGAATAGGAGCGGGGACGGAAGCGCAGCTTGTTGGTGTGCGCGGACAGCCGGATATCGACCGGCAGCACCCACAGCTTCTTCAGCATCTCAAGAATTCGCGTCTCGGCGGAAATCGGCAGCGCGAACAGCACCAGATCGATGCGGGTGCGGCGGGCGAATTCAATGATGTCGTCGACCTTGCCGAGTTTCGGGCTGCCGGCGCAGGTCTCCAGCGAACGCTTGTCGTTGCGGTCGTCGAACACGCCGAGGATCTGCAGATCGGAGTCCTCCTGGGCGTTGAGCTCCTTGATCAGGTTTTCGCCGTTGATGTCGGCGCCGACAATGATGGTGCGGCGGTCGAGCCGGCCCTGATGGGCCCAGCGGCGGATCAGTCCACGCAGCACCGCGCGTTGTGCGATCAGTGCCGCCAATCCGACGATGAAGAATGCCGAGAGCCAGACCCGCGAGATGGCGCCGCCGAGCTTGGCGAAGAACGAGACGCCGATGAACAGCAGGAACACGAACGCCCAGGCCGACGCCATGCGGGTCATCTGCCGCAGATGGCCGCGGAAGATTTGCACCTGATAGATGTCGGAGGCCTGGAAGCAGATCACCGCCGTTGCGGCCATGGCGACAATCGCGGTGATGTACTCCCAGGCAAAACCGTCAAGACGCGCGACGTAGGCCAGATAAAGCGCGGTGCCGACGACGCTGAGGACGACGAAGTCGACGATGCGCACCGCGCCAGTGATGACGATCGGCGAATAGGCCGTGCGGACTTTCTGGTTGGCGACTTCCTGGGCCGCGGGCGTCAACCGGCGGCGACGTTCAAACTGCCGTTGGCCGGAGGGCGCGGTCGTGGCCGCGTCCAGCATCGAGCGTGCGTTGATCGGTTCCACGTTGAAATGTCCGTTGTTGCGTTGGCGTGCAAAAACCCTACGCGCCAAGCGTGCCGCTTTTGCGGAGTTTTAGCGGACAAATCGGAAGATTTGGTTACGGGTTAAGAACAGTTAACGCTTGGCAAATGCTTCGCGATAACCTTCGATGACTCCCTCGACCATGGCGTCCTGCGAGAAGTGCAGGGAGATGCGCTCGCGCAGCGAATGTGCCCGGGCCAGCGTCGCTGCGGGATAGTCGAGCGCGGTCCTGATGGCGTCGGCCATGGCGCCGACATTGGCGGGGGCGAATAGCGCGTCGGTATGGGTATCGAAGATTTCCGGAATGCCGCCGACCCGGGCGGCGATCATCGGCACGCCGGCGGCGGCGGCTTCGATCACCACATAGGGCATGGAATCGCCGCGCGATGGAACCACCAGCAGGCGGCCTTTCGAGAAACCGTAGCGCGCCTTGACGTGGCCGATGAAGTGTACGGCTTCGGTCAGGCCAAGCCGCTGGATCTGCGCCTTCAGCCGACCGGTTTCCTCGCCGTCGCCGCCGAGCGTCAGCGTCACCGGCCTGCCATCGGCGCGCAGTTGCGCCACCGCATCGACCAGCAGATCGGCGCCCTTGATGTGGCGGAATTCGCCGACATAGGCAACGTCGGAAGCATCGTCAGCGACGGCGACCGGATCGAACTCGCCGGCGGTGACGCCGTTGAACACACATTTGACCAGACCGGAGGGCGTCCCGATCACCCGCTGATAGGTATCGCGCGCGAATGCGCTCTCGAACAGGAACAGCTCGGTGTGATTCATCAGAGCGCGTTCCAGGCGGCTGTAGAAAGCGCCCTTCAGTGTGTGCGGCGGGTAGTGCAGCGAGCCGCCATGGGGGGTGTAGACGCGAATCGTGTTGATGGATTTCGTCTTGAAACGGACGAAGGCGCCGGCCTTGGCGCCATGCCCGTGCAGCACGTCGGGCTTCAGTCGCCGCACCAGGCGTATGAACTGCCCCCAGATCAGGAGGTCGGTCGGATGCGGTTCGCGGTGGATCGGCAGGCGATGCACGCCTAGCGCCAGCCGCGGTGCGATTTCGGCCAAGGCCGCGTCGGCGCGCTCGCCGCCGGTCAGGCTGTCGGCGACAATGCCGACCTGATGACCGCGATCGGCCTGGCCATTGGCGACATCGAGGATGTGGCGAATGATGCCGCCGACCGGGGCGCGGACGGCGTGGAGGATGCGAAGCGGTTTGTCGGGCACGTCCGGCATGGTCAGAACCAGCGTTCGCTGATCAGCACGGTGTCCCCGGGACTGATCGGCGTGCCGAGCGGCACCACGGCACGGTACACGCCGTCCGCCGTGGGATGCGTCAGCGTGACCTCATCGCGCTTGGCGCGCGGCGAGAAGCCGCCGGCGATGGCGACTGCGCTCTCGACGCTCATATTCGGCACGTAAGGATACTGGCCGGGGGCGGCGACTTCGCCGAGGATGAAGAACGGCCGATAGGCCTCGATCTCGACGGCCACCGACGGTTCGCGAATGAACCCATTGCGCAGGCGGCCGGTGATGCTGGCGGCGAGGCCAGCCGGCGTCATGCCGCGCGCCGGCACGCTGCCGATCAAGGGCATGGTGATGTTGCCACCGGCACCGATGGCGTAGGAATTGGTGAGACCTTCCTGGCCGTAGACCACGACGCGCAGCCGGTCGCCGGCGTCGAGGTGATAGTCGGGGTCGTAAATCGGAGCGGGGACGCCATAGCGAACCGATGCGTTGGCTGGCTGGCTATAGGCCATCGCGTCGAGACCGCCTTGCGGCTGCACCATGGCGACAGGTCCGGAGCTGCGCATGCAGCCGGACAGAGCCAGCGCGGCCACAACGGAGACAACGACGGCGCGGGCGGATTGCATCGGAAAATCCTGAGAAATATCGAACCCAATAAGAGGCCTCGTGGTTAACAAAACGTGAGTCCGCGCGGGTGAAATGATACTGGTATCAAGGCTCGAATTAACCGGGCGGCAACCTTAATCGAATTTAATCGGCGCAATGGAATGAAGCGTCGTAGCGTTTGGTAGGGGTATGTAATGCGTTTGGCATTCTGGCGTGCAGGCAAGGTCGGAGCGTTGTTCCGGAAGGCCGACAAGGCGCCGGCCGCACCCAGGGCGCCTGCCGTTTCCAAGCCCGCCGTTTCAAAGTCTGTATCAGCACCCGCGCCGCAACTCGGCGATCTCGATCTCCGCGCGCTGTGGCAGGCGCTGCGGCGCAAGCGGGCCTGGGTCATCATTCCCACCATGATCGCCGCCGTGCTGTCGATCGCCGCGGTCAATCTGATCACGCCGCGCTACAAGTCCGAAGCCCGTATCCTGATCGACGGGCGCGAAAATATTTTCCTGCGGCCGAATGGCGAGCGCAATGAGGAGCGCACCGCGCTCGATCCGGAAGCTGTGACCAGCCAGGTGCAGCTGTTGCTGTCGCGCGATTTGGCGCGCGAGATCATCAAGAAGAACAAGCTGGCCGAGCGGCCGGAATTCGATCCGGTGCTGCAGGGCATGTCGCCGGTGAAGACGTTGCTGGCGCTGTTCGGCATCGGCCGCGATCCGTTCTCGATGACGCCGGAAGAGCGCGTGCTCGACGCCTACTACGAGCGCCTGACCGCCTACGCCGTCGACAAGTCGCGCGTCATCGTGATCGAATTCCAGTCATACGATCCCGATCTCGCGGCGCGCGTCGCCAATTCCATCGCCGACGGCTTCCTGGCCATGCAGCAGGCGGCGCGGCAGGAGCAGGCGAAATCGGCGGGGCAGTGGCTGTCCGGCGAGATCGACGGCCTGCGCAAGAAGGTTGCCGATGCGGAATCGCGGGCGGAAGATTTTCGTTCGAAATCGAGCCTGTTCATCGGCACCAACAATACGTCCCTGTCGAACCAGCAGCTCGGCGAGATCAACACCCAGCTCAACAATGCCCGCGCGCTGAAATCCGACGCCGAGTCGAAGTCGCGGATGATCAAGGACATGCTGCAGTCCGGCAAGCCGATCGAGTCGTCCGAAGTTCTCAACTCCGAACTGATCCGCCGGCTGTCGGAGCAGCGCGTGACGTTGCGTGCGCAGCTCGCCGAGCAGTCCTCGACGCTGCTCGACAACCATCCGCGGATCAAGGAGCTGAAGGCGCAGCTGTCCGATCTCGATCGTCAGCTTCGCGAGGAAGCGGCCAAGCTGTCGCGCTCGCTGGAGAACGACTCGCGTATCGCTGCCGGCCGCGTCGAGGGTCTCAGCAACAGCCTCGAGCAGGTGAAGCGCCAGGCCACCTCCACCAACGGACAGGACGTGCAGGCGCGGGCGCTGGAGCGCGAAGCCAAGGCGCAGCGCGATCTGCTGGAATCCTATCTGGCGAAGTATCGCGAGGCGACGACGCGGGAAAACATCGAGGCAGCACCCGCCGACGGCCGGATCATTTCCCGCGCCATCGTTTCCAACACGCCGGCCTATCCGAAGAAGCTGCCGATCGTGCTGATCGCGACGCTGGCGACGTTGATGCTCAGCGCCGGCAGCGTCGTCACCAGCGAATTGCTGCGCATGACCGCGCCGCGTCCGGTTGCCCCCATGGGGTCGTCCACCGTGCCGCCGGTTCGTCCGACGCCCGCCGAAACCGCACCGCCGCTGGTACCGGAACCTGTGGCCGTATCCGAACCGGTGGTGCGCGATACTCATCCGGAGCTGGCTGCCGGTGTCAGCGAAATCGAACAGCTCGCGCAGGATCTCCGCGCGGCTGGAGCCGCCGCCCGCAAGGTCACGATCCTCGGCACCAGCCACAACGACAATATCACGCTGACCGCCTTGACGCTGGCGCGGCTGCTGGCCCGGAGTGCCAAGGTGGTGCTGGTGGATCTCGCCGCGACGTCGCCGACGCTGGAAGCGGTGTCCAACGATCCCGCGGCGCCCGGGCTGGCAGAACTGATGCTCGGCGAGGCATCGTTTGGCCAGGTCATTACGAAGGACAAGATGTCGCGCGTGCACATGGTAAGCGCGGGCCGCGCCGGCGCCGATCGCACGCTGCTGCAGTCGCCGCGGCTGACCATGGCGCTCGATGCCCTGCTGCGCGTCTACGACCACGTCCTGCTCGATGCCGGCACTGCGGCCGATCTGCCGGCCGGACTGCTGACCTCGCAGGCCCGCGCCGTCGTCGTGCCGGATGCGTCGATGAGCCTCGAGGCGTGCAATTTGATAAGCGAGCAGCTCCAGGCCGTCGGTTTTTCGGATGTGGTGATGCTGCGCTCGCCGCCGCAACCGACCGATGCTGCCGCGCTCGGCGACCGCGTCGTGGCGGCCTGACAGGGCCGCCAATTTTCAACGACTACGAGAAATAACTCGCCGTCAGCGCTGGAAGGCGTTGCGCAGCATCTGCGCCATCTGCAGCAGCGCGGGGGTCTGCTTCACCAGGCGCTTGGCGTGGGCGAAGGACGACAGGCCCATGGCGCCAAGCTTGCCGCGCGTGGTGAGCGGCACAAAGCTGTCGAAGATCGGCTCGTCGTTCTTGCAGAACATCTTCTTGTAGTCATCCGAGCCGATGCCGAGGTCGAGCGAGGTGATGCCGCGCTCGGCATAGACGTCGATGATGGTGCGCATCAGGATCAGGCCGGGACTGTATTTGGAATTGGCCGACAGGGTGTAGGTATTGAACATCATCGAGAACCGGCCGGAGTCGGCGACGCCGGCGAACAGCGCGATCACTTCCTCGTCGCATTCCAGCGCATGGATATCGATGACATGGCCGCCGGCGCGGGGCGCCAGGCAGGCGCCGCGGATGAAACCCTCGACGCCGGGGTCGGCGAACACGTTGGGCAGCTTCTGCTCGGCCATCCGCAATGGCTTGATGGTGAAGAAGGCATCGAGCACGCGCTTGATGTCGGCGTCGCTTGACGCGAGGAAGTAGCGATAGCCGGGCAGGGCTTCGTATTTGCGTTCCTTGCTCTTCAGCCGTTTACGGAATGAATTGCTGATGCGATCGGTCGGCGGCGCGCCGGGTACCAGCGTCAGCACCGGGCAATCGTTGGTGGACGCCTGGCTCGGCAACAGCGCCATCGGATTGGCGATGCCGAGCCAGCGCTGCGGCTGGCGGGCCAGCGCCAGCACGTCGACCTTTTCGGCATGCTGCTGCATGCCGCGTAGCAGCGCATCCATGTCGGCCTTGCCGGCGGTTTGGGCAAAGTCGCGCTGCCACAGCGGCATGTTGAAGGTGACGTGCTTGCCGCCGAGATAGCTCGCGACCCGGACGCCGTTCTCCTGCCTGGCGCCGAGCGGCAGCAGTAGCAATGGCTGGTCGTCGGAATCGTGGGCGGTGACGATGAACGGCCGGAGGCCTTCATGTTCGCCGATATGGGTCTGCCACGCCAGCTGGAAATCGAAGCGTTGATATGGCGTCGACAGCTGTTCAGGCGATTCCAGGCTGCGCCAGATCGCTTCGGCCGCACGGAAATCGTTGATGACGTCGACGCGCGCGATGCGACTTGCATCGGGCCTTGCCGCCGTTGGACTTTCCATCACAGCAGCCATGGTCATCGCGAAGCCTGTTTGAGATTTATTTACGTTTTTCGATTTGGGCCGACCTTTGCAAAGAAATGTCAACAAACAGTAATCACAATGCG
>JAQGKA010000477.1 GCA_028290355.1 Tardiphaga sp.
TCTCCGAGGCGATGATCAGGTCGCAGGCCAGCGCGATCTCGAACCCGCCGCCCATCGCGACGCCGTTGACCGCGGCGATGATCGGCTTGTCGCAGTCGAACCGCGCGGTGAGCCCGGCGAAACCTGAGGTATTCCAGCCGCGCTTGCCGCCGGCCGCCTGCCATTTCAGATCGTTGCCGGCGCAGAACGCCTTGTCGCCGGCGCCGGTGACGATCGCTACCCACTGTTCGGGATCGGCGGAAAATTCGTTGAAGACGTCGTGCAGCTCGTTATGCGCGTCGGTGTGCAGCGCATTGTAAACCTCCGGCCGCGACAGCGTCACGATGGTGATCGGACCTTTGCGGGTCACGGTCGAGAATTGCAGCGCCATCGGAGCCTCCCTTTTTTCGTTGAGCAGAATATTCGCGCGCGGTCGCGCTTGACTTGATTTGACGGTGTCACCTTAATCGCTCGCTTAACAAGATCAATAAAACACGGGAGAGCGCCTTGGATTTTTCATTGCCGGCCGATCTGGTCGCGTACCTGGCCGAACTCGATCACTTCATCGCCAAGGAAATCAAGCCGATCGAAGAAGCGGACGACAATATTCGCTTCTTCGATCATCGCCGCGAATGGGCACGCACCGATTTCGAGAATGGCGGATTGCCGCGGCATGAATGGGAAGCGTTGCTGCGCCGGGTGAAGAATCTCGCCGACAAGGCCGGCCATCTGCGCTTCGCGATTCCGAAAGCCTATGGCGGCAAGAACGGCTCCAATCTGTGGATGGCTGTGATACGCGAACACTTTGCCTCAAAAGGCCTCGGCCTGCACAATGATCTGCAGAACGAGCATTCCATCGTCGGCAATCTGCCTTTGGTGACGATGCTGGATCGCTACGGCCGCGACGACCAGAAAGCGATGATCGAAGGCTCGATATCAGGCAAATATCGCATCACCTTCGGCCTCACCGAACCCGAACACGGCTCCGACGCCACGCATATGGAGACGCGTGCTGTAGAAGCCACCCGCGACGGCATCAAGGGTTGGGAGATCAACGGCGAGAAGATGTGGACCACCGGCATGCATGTCGCCACGCATTGCGCGTTGTTCGCGCGCACCTCCGGCCATGACGGCGACGCCCGGGGCATCACCTGCTTCCTGGTGCCGGCGAAGGCCGCCGGCGTGAAGATCGAGGAGTACATGTGGACCTTCAACATGCCGACCGATCATCCGCGCGTCAGCTTTACCGATGTGTTTGTGCCGGAGGATGCGCTGTTTGGCGAGGTCGGCCGCGGTCTGTCGCTGGCGCAATGCTTTGTGCACGAGAACCGCATCCGGCAAGCCGCGAGTTCGCTGGGCGCGGCGGTGTACTGCATCGAGGAGAGTGTGAAATACGCCCGCGAGCGCAAGCCGTTCGGCAAGGCGCTGGCGGAAAACCAGGCGATCCAGTGGCCGCTGGTGGAATTGGCGACGCAGGCGGAGATGCTGCGACTCCTGATCCGCAAGACCGCGTGGGAAATGGATAAGCTCACCCAGGCCGAGGTTGAGCACACTTTGTCGGACCGGGTGTCGATGTGCAATTTCTGGGCGAACCGGCTGTGCTGCGAGGCCGCCGACCGCGCCATGCAGGTGCACGGCGGCATGGGCTATTCGCGCCACAAGCCGTTCGAGCACATCTACCGCCACCATCGGCGCTACCGCATCACCGAAGGCAGCGAGGAAATCCAGAAGCGCAAGGTCGCGGGATTTCTGTTCGGCTATATGGGCGCCAGGAAGCATTGACTTCACCTCTTCCCGCAAGCGGGGAGAGGGAACGAACTACATCAGCGGAAGCAGCCCGGAATCTCGCTAGGCGCCTTGCACAGATGCATCGCGCCGGCGCTGCTCAATTCCTCGCGGCTGCCGTAGCCGTAGAGGACGCCGATCGTGCTGATCCCGTTGTTGGCAGCGCCGATCATGTCGTGCTTGCGGTCCCCGATCATGATCGCCTGCGCGGGATCGGTTGACGTCTCCTCCAACGCGTATCGGAGAAGCGCGGTCTTCTCGACGCGCGTGCCGTCCAGTTCCGAGCCGAATACGCGTTCGAAATGACGCCGCAGGCCAAAATGGTCGATGATGCGATCGGCGTAGACGCGCGGTTTGCTGGTGGCGACGAACAGGCGGCGGCCGGGCGCGGCGACGGTCATCAGCGTATCTTCGATGCCCGCATAGAGACTGTTCTCGAACAGCCCTACATCACCGAAGCGCTCACGATAAAACGCGACCGCACGATCCGCGTCGCTGTCGCTACAGCCCAGCAAGGCCTTGAAGTTGGCATGGAGCGGCGGGCCGATACACCAGGTCAGTTCATCCTGCGTCGGGACCGGAACATCGAATTTGGCCAGCGCATACTGGATCGACGCGGTGATGCCAATCTTGGGGTCGGTCAGTGTGCCGTCAAGATCGAAGAACACGGTGTCGATCGCGGGTTCGCGAGACTTCGGAAGCAGTGAGGTGAAGATGCCCATTCAGTTCGCATACCTCGCCGTCAGATCCCGCGAGATCTTCGAGCCTTCCTCGATATAGCGGCGGATGGCGATGCCGGCAGCGGGGGTACAGGTGCGGTAGGTCTGCTGGAAGCCGTTATAGCCGCGGTTGAAGCCGGCGATCATGCGGGCGCGGCGCTCGCCGGAGGGCGTCTCGGCATCGACCAGCGCCTGCATCTCGTTGCGCCATTTGGCGCCTTCATTGTTGCCGCAGATACCGCGCAGGTAATGCAGCGTGCCGAGGATCTCGGCGAGGCGCTGCAGGTCGCCGTCGA
>JAQGKA010000562.1 GCA_028290355.1 Tardiphaga sp.
TGATCTCTCGAAGCGACGCCGCCCACAACGCAAGCGTCTCTTCAACCGACGCTGCCCGCGTCCACGATCTTCGAATCATGGTTGCCCATGGATTCAGAAATCTTCATAAAAGGCAACTGTAATGCTAGAGGCCATCGACCGCGCCGGCCTGCACGAGCGTCAGCAATTCGCGCGCGCGCATCACGTCCGGGATCAGCCGTCCGCGCGCGCGCAGTCCGAGAAAGTCTTCGACGAGTTCGAGCCAGACGCCGACCGGCTCGGAAGGATCGTGCTGGAACAGCATCGAGATTTTTCGCAGGCCGCGCTGCTTCAGCGTCTGCGTGAAGGCGCCGGGCATCACTATGTCCCTCGCCTGGTCGATCTCGCCGAACAGGCTGGCATAGCCCTCCACGGTGCCATCGGGTTAAAACGCGACGCGCGAGATCGCTGCCATCCGGGCGTGCATCGGCGGCCTCGCAGGGTGCGGGGTGATGAAGACGAAATGTTTTCGATGTTCAGGCGCGAGCGCTGGTGATTTCCCTCCCCACCGCGCGCAGCTTCGCTGCGCTTGGGGGAGGGAAAGAAAGAAGAGCTAGCCCGCCGTTGCGCGCTTCGCTTGCTTCCGACGCATCGGCGCCTTGGCACGCGGCGGCTTCGCCGGTGCCTTGCAGCTGGTCGAGATAAGCGAGGAATTCTCTGAAAACGTTGAGATGATCCTTGCCGGATTTGGTCTCGGTGCGGATCGTGCGCAGCACGGTGTGCCAGGTATCCAAGATCGCTCCCCCTCAGTCATCGCCGCGGTCATCGACAGTGCGTGTGCGCCGGCCGGCGCGGCGGTTGAACAGTTCGACCGCGTGGACGAAATCGTCGAAGCGCTTTGAGGCCGCCGCCAGTTCGCGCAGCAGCAGCCACGCCGCGGCGCTGGCCGCACTCGCCCACAGCAGCAGCGCCAGATGCGCGAGATCGCCGCGCTCGGTAAAAATGCGGATCAGGTCGGACATGGCGGACCTCCGTTCACGGCGTCGAACCTTTGCCGGCGCCGCGCCGACCTAATCCCCGAGTGCCACACCCCGAGCCGTAGGCGATCGCCATGCGTCCATCCCGTATCAACTGCCGCGCCATCGGCCTGCTGGTCGCCGCCAGCCTCGCCGTCGGCGCCGCCCCGCTGGCCACGGCGCGGCCGGGCCTGCACCAGCTCGCCGAGGCCGCCGCCCCGCGCAATGCCCAGGGTTATTTCGAGCGCGGCAACGACTGGCTCGGCAAGGGCGATGCCGACCGCGCGCTGGCCGATTACAGCGAGGCGCTGCACCGCGACCCCGGCCATTTCGATACCACCATCAACCGCGGCATCGCCTGGCAGAGCAAGGGCGACTTCGGCCGCGCCATCGCCGATTTCGATACCGCGATCCGGCTCAAGCCGCGCGACGCCAGCGGTTACGCCAACCGCGGCAACGCCTGGCATCTCACTGGCAACAACGATCGCGCCATCGCCGATTACGACGCAGCGCTTCGTCTTGATCCCGCCGACGCCTGCACGTTCTACAACCGCGGCAGCGCCCGCCACGACAAAGGTGAGCTGAATGCGGCCATCGCCGATTACAGCGAGGCGATCCGGCTGCAGCCGGACTATGCCGTGGCCTTCAACAACCGCGGCCTAGTGTGGAAGGACAAGAGCGAGCCGGTGCGCGCACTGGCCGATTACGACGCCGCGATCCGCCTCAACCCGAACGTCGCGGCGTTCCATATCAACCGCGGCAACGCCTGGGACGACAGCGGCGACACCGCCCGCGCCATCGCCGACTACAGCGAAGCGATCCGGCTCGCGACCCGCAGCGCGCTGGCCTACGATCTGCGCAGCCTCGCCCGGCACAAGACCGGCGACAGCGCCGGCGCCGCCGCCGATCTCGCCGCCGCGCGAAAACTCGATCCGGCAACGCCAGCCTGGGCGCGCGCCGCCGCGCAATGACGCAATGATAGTGACAACGTCCGTCGGCAAACCGTTTGGCGCGAAGCGCCAGCGGCGCTAGCCGGCGCCCGCTTCATCGGCGCGCGGCGCCGACATGATGTGCGGCGCGCGCGGCGCAACCTTGATCTCCGTCTTGGCCGCCATTTTGGCCGCCGCCGGCAAGCGCAGTTGCGGCGGCCGCGCGATGCGCCGCTCCAGATCGGCACGGATCTGCGGCTCGACGAACTGCACCGCAAAACCATTGGGCAGATGGCGGACGACGCGGCCGACGCAGGCGCCCACCGCCAGCGGCGTACCGATCTCCGGCTGCACGTCCGCGGAGACCGCAGCGCCGGACACCGAAACGTCGATGATGAAGCAGCCGCGAATGCTGCCGTCGGCGAAGGTCAGCGCCGAATGCGGACTGGCCGGGATGATCCTCGCCTGTTTGCGGGCATCCTGGACGCTGGAATCCTTCTGCTTCTTCTCCAGCCAGCTGAGTTTGTCGGCCATCTTCTGGCGCACCGCGCCGGTCACGGAGAGTTCGAGCAGGAATTCACCGGCGATGATGTCGCTGATCTGGCCTTCCAGGCTGCCGAAATCGCCGAAATAGGTCGAGATGCGATCGCCCATCCGGCCGATCACGGGGGCGGCGACCATCATCCGGAACGGCGACACCCGGCTGGTCCGGCACGCGAAGCTGCGCGGCTTGCCCTGCGCGTCCAGCCAGTTCCCCAGCTCATAATTGCCGCCGACAACGATGTTGACGGCACGCTGCTTGAGAAAATCCTTCACAGACACGGGTTCACCCCTCGTGGTAAGGCGGCACCATACCGTGAAACAGCTTGAAGCTGCACAGAGTACCGGCGATTCCTTTCACGGAGTTAGCAAGAGGTTTCCGGATTGCCGACAATTGCGAGGAAATGGTGGGAAATCGCGGCGCTCCTGCGCCTCCGGTGCCAATGACGTCGTCGGTTATTTGAGCACCAGCGCATGCCCGTTTTTCGGAACGAAACCGGCCAGGCGGTCTTACCTCTTGTAGCCGGTCGCCCAGGGCGATCGTGATCGGATGGCCCAAGAGCCGTCACAGCTTTCAGGACATCCCGATGAACACTCATTCCGTCGACCGCGCGATCCACATTTACGAAGCCCTCGCCGACCGCTCCGAGCCAAAGGGCGCGCGGGAGAAACTCGCCAGGCACCTGGACATGCTCTACGACAACGGCGAGCACGACCCTCACCGGCTGACGGTGCATGGCCTGTCGTTCCTGCGCGACTACGACCGCAAGCGCAGCAGCTAGCTGTCCAGGTTGGTTGTCCGAGTTTAGTTACGGAGGTTTAGCGGCCTTGCGACCAAAGCGTCTTACGGGCTGCAATGATCGGTTGCAGCTCTGTTGTCGGCAGCTTCCAGAAAATTACTGCTTCTCGAGTTTCGTGATTGTCTTCGTCCCGCCCGTTTCGCTGACGGAAAAGGTGACCTTGTCGCCAGCGTGCACCGTATTCAACATGCTCTCTTGTGCTTTGAACTGCTCGGTCGCTCCGCCAGTACTCGCCCCGACAGTGCCGCCTTGGGTCTGTTGAATGGCGATGGTCCCACTAATCCGATCGATGGTGGTGACCATTCCCGTCAGCGCTTGCTGAGCCAACGTCACCGAACTGATGACCATGAGCATGGAACCAGCCAAAATCGTCTTTGCCAGTCTCATCGAAAATCTCTCGGTTGTGGAACAGTCGGAGATAAGCCGAAATGAGCGGGTTTGTTCCCTGGTGATGGCGCTTTTCGGGCCTGGCGGGATCTCCCGCTTGAATCCGTAACGCGCGCCCAAGCGGACGTTCGTCAACGCGTGGGGATCTGTGAGTCCACGCCGCCGCCCCCCAATTGCCCAAGACCGAGGGCCCTGTAACGCGCAAATGCTGCGAGCCGAGGGCCGGCTCTTCGAATGCAATCGATCTCGTTCATGAATTCGAATAGCCGGATGGCGTAAGCCTGCGCGAAAGAGTGGGTGCCAAAATGCTTCCGGACGGTCGATATTCAGCCTGGTTCAAAACGGCGCTGGCAGGCGGGGTTGGAATTCTTGAAATCGCAAACGAGCAGCTTTCCGGGCGCGACACCGTCATCACGTACAGCGGCTCCTTTGTTCAGGACGGGGACACTTTCAAAGCCAGGGTCTCGACCAGGCGGCATTCATCCGGCCAGCCCGCGATCCTTGGCATTGACGAACTCGATATCGAGTTCGAGGGGACCTCCAAAAACACGACCGCCGTATGCTCTGGCAGGGTCCAGCAACTGCCTCACATCGCGCTCGAAGTCGTCCTGGTTCGCATCGAAGGCTAGTCATTCGCTTCGGGCTCTTCGCGCACGAGCGCGGAGTGATGCCACCATCTGTGCCGACGAAGCGACTGGGCTGTCGATGCTGATGGCGTTCGCCTCCAGGTAGAAAGGAGCGGCGTAAAGCACGGTGTTCCGCCGCATCGCGATGGGTTCCTCGATGCCGAGGCAGAGGCGAAGCGAGGCGGCGAAATTAAATGCGAAAACCCGGAGCTTTAAATATTTCGGTTTATCAATTAACGTTTAATTTGCGCGTCATTTTAATCGCCCCTGGTGCGCCCGCTTCCTTCGTCGAAAGGACAGTTCCATGCCCCATCCAGAGAACGACATCACGGCCACCGCCGATCGGCGAAAATTTCTGGCTGCCTGCGGAAAATTCGCGGTCATCACGCCACCGACACTCACGCTGCTGTTGTCGACATCGCTGAACTCCACCGCCATCGCGCAGTCCGGGGGCAAGGGCAACAACGGCTGGGGCAATGGCGGTAACGACGGCAGTCCGAACGGCAAGGACGATCAATATCGCTGAGCCTCTGCCCGTACAGACGGCCGCGACGTCACGCTGAAGCTGCTCCGCACATCGGCTTGCGCTGTAGTCGTCGTCATGCGCGAGGCGCCCTGATCTTCACGGAAACCGTTGGTTCATCCTCCAGCGTGCGCCCGGGCTCAGCACCGTGTACGCTAGCAACCAGACGCTGGAACAGGTCGGGCTCTATGCCCAGGACCAGATGGCGCTGGGCGGGTGGCGGCTGACCATCGGCGGCCGGCAGGATTTCTCCGAGCTTGCAAGCAGCAGCAACCTTTCGACGGTGGTCGCGGAAAGCAGCCCGAACAAGTTCACCGGACGTGCGGGGCTGCTCTATCTGTTCGATAACGGGCTCGCGCCCTACCTCAACTACGCCACCTCGTTCCTGCCGCAGACCGGCACCACAGCGCCGCAGCGCGGCGGCACGCCGTTCGCGCCAACCACCGGCGAATCCTTCGAAGCGGGCATCAAGTATCAGCCTCTGGGCTGGAACAGCTATTTCACCGCGACGTGGTACAACCTCACCAAGGACAACGTGCTCACCACCGATCCGGTGTTCGGTGCGAACTACTCCGTACAAGCCGGCCAGATCCGCTCGCGCGGCACGGAGCTGGAGGCGGTGATGGCGCTCTCTCCGGGGGTGAAGAGCATTGCCTCCTATAGCTACACTGACGCCACCGTCACCCGCAGCAACGGGCTCGATCTCGGCAAGGTGCCGATCGGCGTGCCCACCCAGCAGGCGGCGCTGTTTCTCGATTACACTTGGCAATCCGGCACGCTCGCAGGATTCGGCGGCGGCGCCGGCGTGCGCTGGATCGACGAGACATGGGCTGACGACGTCAACACCATCAAGAACCCCGCCATCACAGGGATCGATGCCGGCATCCACCATGATTTCCGCGACTACCGGCTGGCTGTGAACGCGCGCAACCTGCTCGACGATCGCGTTGCCATCTGCAACGGCGGCAACTGCACATTCACGCAAGGTCGCACAGTCCTCGGCAGCCTGACAGCGCGATGGTGAGAACGCGCACGATGGAGTCTCCGGCGCAGCCTTGGACAGGTAGGCACTCACTTCCACCCAGTTTTGTCGCGTAGTTCCAAGAGTTCGTGTGAGAACCCGTTTTGTGGCTCTCGTCAGTTCTCACACGGTCTGCGGGAGATTTTCGACAACCAGAATTGAAGGGGCCGATACTCAGCGCAGAGGCGGATCAGGAAAGGTCTCCGGCGGTAGATCGGCGGCTGGGGTCCACGCGATGTTTTTCGATCTCCCTCCATCGCAGCGGATCGCCCGACTCGCACCAATAGCCCGCGCCGGTTGTGTGACCGGCCGGGCTGCTGATTTCGTTGCCATCGTCTGAAACTCTCGTCGTTGGTACCGTCAGATCCGATCAACTGAACGCCGCGCATAGAGACTTCCGCACCTAGGTGCGGAAAAACACGAACCACGCCACGCCCAGGATCAGAACCGCCAGGCCAGTGCTTATGGTCAGCAGCGCCAGCACCGACGGGGCCGGTTCGGCCTGGCGTGCCTCGGTAGCGGTTTCGACGATTAGATCGTCTTGTTTTGTTGCCATGGGGCCCTCGCTTCGCTGCTGTCGGGTGTCCTCAAGCACACCCCGTCGAAAGCAACGCAACATGGAGACTGATGTTCCGGATCGATGGCGCCTGCGCGGCATCGCCGCAGCGGCACGGAGAAGTTGCCGCCGTGCTGCGCTTGTCTCAAACCCAATTGTGGAGCATGCCGTAACCCTACCCCTGCAGCGCGACGCTGTCAATGCTTAAAATCCTATTTTCAGATTTTAATCCTGCGACCGCGGCGCCTGGATTCCAGCTGCTCACACCGAATTGAAAACATTGAGGATCTGCCATGACCGACAAGCCCGCAGCGAACGCCGAAGTGTTTGTCCCGGTCCGCGATCTGCCGGCGGCGCCGATCATCTTTTTCGAATTCTGCCCGACGCTCGGCAACGCCAATGGCCTGATCAACATCATGCTTGGCGCCGGTGTGGTGTTGCCGACCGGCGGCAGCACCACCGAGGTCGTTCCGGTCGCGGTCGCTCATCTGCGCTGCACGACGGCGGCGGCCATCCAGCTGCGCGACGCCATCGACAAGGCGTTGCTGATCGGCAGTCCGGTGCAAAACCCAGAAGGAAAATCGAACTGAACGCAGCTCACGCGCAGCCTAGCGCGCGCGGCGCGACCACGGCGCCCCCGGTGCACCGGTGATCTCACCGGGGTAGTCGATGTTGATTACGCAATTGCCGCGCAGATCAGCGGCGGCCTGCAGACACGATTGATAGTCGAAGAAGCGGCAGATCTGCGGCACGCTGCCCGGACCGCGTGGCCCGCCGGTCAGCACGCAGAACGGAGGAATGCTGGATCTCGCGGCGGCGCCAAACCGCGCCTGCGCGAAGCTGCCCGGCAGACATGTTAGCGCTGTCGCCAGCAGCGCTGCCGCAGAGAGAGCAAGTCGTCGTTTCAGCGTCATGGCATCACCCGGATCGGTGTGAAGATGCTAGCGCGCGCGACGTGGTCGCCTTGCCGCCGGCGCCGGCGCGGTCCCGCCGTGATAGTCGATGTTCTGCACGCAGTTGCCGCGCGTGTCCGCGGCAGCCTGCAGACACTGCTGATAATCAAAGTAGATGCAGTTTCCCACATAGCTGCTCTCGCCGTTCGAGCCGCCGCGCGAGATACAATAGGGCGCGGCCCCGTCGGCTGCCGCTGCGGGTGTCGCGGTCACCGAGACCGTCACAAGGGTTGCTGCAAAGCTCAAAACGGCAGCTGCCGAAAAGGCTGTTCGTCGATTCAATGTCATGATCATCGCCCGCTGAAATATGCACAGGGCGCAACGCCCACGGGCAGCATATAGGGGGCAGAGCTGTGGGCAAAAAGAGCGTTCACAAAATTGCGTTTGATGGACAGGGCGAATTGTCTCATCGGTCTTGCCGGACGGCACCGTCCAGCAAGCCTTCGGCGCAGCCGATCCGTCTACTTCAGCGACGCATTCACCGCCGCGTAGCGGCCGCTCAGCGTGGTGCCGAGGCCCCGCACGGTGACGATGATCGCCATGCTGATGCCGGCGGCGATCAGGGCGTATTCGATCGCGGTCGCGCCGGATTCATCGCCGATGAATTGAGAGATCAAACGCAGCACCGCAGCCTCCTCGTTGCAGGCGCAGGTTTCTCCCGTGCCGGACCGACGCGCCCCTAAGGTGCATTGGTTGCGACAAGGTTCACCAACAGCATCAATTGTGAATTAATGATGTGGTAACGATCAGCGCTGTGGCCTACGGCTTGAAGAAGGCGGGATCGTTGAGCGCCTTGATCAGCGTGTCGACCATGTCGGCGGCGGCGTGGTCCTCGCGTTCTTCCAGCAATTCCCACATTTTGCGCAGGTTGGCACGCATCGGCGCCTTCAGCGATGGGTCGCGCTCGATCAGCGTGCGCGCAATGCAGAAGGCAATGGCTTCGGTGCCCATCTTGGTCTGTTCGACAGTGGCTTTGCTCATGGCCAGATCCTTCGCGGCACGTTCAATGCGCCGCTGTTAGAGCAATTCTCACGGCATTGATAGCCGGGCGACGGGCGCGGTCCCGCCCTATTCTGCAAGCGCCGGCGCGGCCTTCGCCGGTCCCGCCAGCACGCGCTCTTCCATCAGCACCACGAACAATGCGGCCAGTGCCAGCATCACCGCGGAGGCTGCGAACACGTAGCGGAAGGCATGCACCATGTCGACGGAGGCAATCGCCTGCGCCGCGCCGGCGTGCTCGCCGGAGACCGTGATCTCGGTACCGAGCGCCATCAGCAGCACGGTGGTGAACGCCGCCACGGTGAAGGAGGCCATCAGCGCGCGGAAGAAGTTCATCGCGCCGGTGGCGGTGCCGACCTGGGCGCGGGCCACCGCATTCTGGATCGACACCACCGACACCGGGAACGCGGTGCCGAGCCCGATCGCGAAGATGCCGAGCATGGTGAGCAGCACCCACAGCGGCAGCGGCGTGGCGAAGGCCAGCAGCAGGCCCATCACCGCCGAGCACCCGGTGCCGATGATGGCAACGCGCTTGTAGTGCCTGGCGCGGGTCATGGTGTAGCCGGCCAGTGCCGCGCCGGCCACCGAGACGGCGGCGATCGGGATCAGCGCCAGCCCGGCTTCGGCGGCGGTGAGGCCGTAGACCACTTCGTAATACAGCGGCAGATGCACGGTGAGGCCGATCATCGCGCCCATGGCGCAGCCGCCGGCGGCCATCGCATAGGGCACCACCGAGCCGGACATCAGCTGCAGCGGCAGGAACGGCTCGTCGGTATGCAGCGCGTGCCAGATGAAGGCGAAAGCCATCACGCCGGCAGCGCCGATCATTGCGACAATGGTCGGCGACGCCCACGAGAACCGCGTGCCGCCCCAGGTCAGCACCAGCATGAACACCAGCGCCGACGCCATCAGCAGCAAGCCGCCGAGCCAGTCGACCTTGCGCCTGCGGTGAAACACCGGAATTTTCTTCATTTTCGGCAGCAGCAGCGCCAGCGAGGCGACGCCGAGCGGAATGTTGATCCAGAAGATCATCGACCAGTGCAGGTGCTCGGCGAACAGCCCGCCGAGGATCGGCCCGCCGATGCCCGCGGCGACCCAGACGCCGCTGAAATAGGCCTGGTACTGGCCGCGCTCGCGCGGCGTCACCACGTCGGAAATCACCGTCTGCACGATCGGCAGGATGCCGCCGCCGCCAAGGCCCTGCAGGCCGCGGCCGAGGATCAGCACCAGCATGTTCGGCGCCAGCGCGCACATCACCGACCCCGCCATGAACAGCGCCAGCGCGGCAATAATGGTGGCGCGGCGGCCGTAGATGTCGGAGAGCGTGCCGAACACCGGCGCCACCGCGGTGGAGGCGAGAAGATAGGCGGTGATCACCCAGGACAGGTTGGAGACGTCGCCGAACTGGCGGCCGATGGTCGGCAGCGCGGTGGCGACGATGGTCTGGTCGAGGGCGGCGAGAAACATCGTCAGCAGCAGGCTGATCAGGATGGTGCGGACTTCAGTTGGCGTCAGCGGCGGCTTCGGCGCGATCGGCGGCGCATCGCTGACATCGATGACTTCGGTCGGCAGCCGCGACAGCTCCTGCGCGACCTCGTCGGACAATGGCTGATGATCGGCCGCTGCACGGCTTTGTCGTTCAATCTTGTTCATATCGACTTGGGTTCGGGAAGGCTTGGGTGCGAGAAGGCTTGGCGAAGGAATGGCCGCGCGGAAACTTGAATAAGAGTAATTTATCCTGCGAATCCCCGCCGCAACAGTGGTTTGCCTGCATGGGAGCGTCCCGCAGAGGTCACTTCGCAATCGCGTGATAGTCAACGGGCGATGCTATAAGCACCCAGCCTCACGCCGGCCGCTTCTTCAGTTTCGCGCGCCGTGGCAGCATTCCCGGCCAGGTCACAATGTGATCCTGCAGGTCGTCGTCGGGCACCGTATCCTCGGTGCCCTGGACCCGGCCGCGCACGGAAACGCCGGCCTCGTGAACGGTATTCGGGTTGCCTGATATCAGCGGGTGCCACCAATAGAGATCGCGCCCCTCGGCCACGAGTTTATAGCCGCAGCTCGGCGGCAGCCAGTTCAGGGTGCGGACGTTCTCCGGCGTCAATCGCACGCAGTCGGGAACCTGGTCGGAGCGGTTCGTATAGTCCTTGCAGGCGCACAGGCCAGCATCGAGCAATTTGCAGGAAACGTGGGTGTAATAGATCTTGCCGGTATCCTCGTCTTCGAGCTTTTCCAGGCAGCAGCGCGCGCAGCCGTCGCACAGGCTTTCCCATTCGGCGCCGGACATCTGTTCCAACGTCTTGGTTTTCCAGAACATTCCCTCCTGAGCGGAGGG
>JAQGKA010000567.1 GCA_028290355.1 Tardiphaga sp.
CGCGCTGATCGAGACGAATAATCCCGAATGGCATGATCTCTATGACACGATCGTGTAAGAGCAAAACATGACGGGATTCCGGGTTCGCGCGCGCAAGGATGCGCGCACGCCCCGGAATGACGATGTAAGGGCAGGCTGTTGTTGAAGCCTGCGCAACGAGATATTTTTAGACATGGTCGAAAGAAAGCAAAAAGCCCCCACCGAAATCTCCGCGCTCACCAAGCCGAAAGCCAAGATCGAGCTGATGCGGCTGTCGCTCGAGATCGAGCGGCATAACGCGCATTACTATCAGGAAGACGCGCCAAAAATTTCCGACGCCGACTACGATGCGCTGCGCCGTCGCGTCGAGGCGATCGAAGCCAAATTCCCCGATCTGGTCACCGGCGACTCGCCGACGCAGAAAGTCGGTGCGGCGCCGTCGCGCGCGTTTGCGAAGGTGCAGCACGCGGTGCCGATGCTGTCGCTCGGCAATGCTTTCAGCGACGAGGAGGTCACCGAATTCGTCGTGCGCATCCAGCGCTTCCTCAAGCTCGATGAAATCCCTGCCATCGTCGCCGAGCCGAAGATCGACGGGTTGTCGCTGTCGCTGCGCTACGAGAACGGCGAACTGATCCGCGCGGCGACGCGCGGCGACGGCTCTACGGGCGAGGACGTCACCGCCAATGTCCGCACCATCGCCGACATTCCGAACACGCTGAAGGGCAAGAATATCCCGGCCGCCTGCGAGCTGCGCGGCGAAGTCTACATGCTGAAGAGCGATTTCCTCGCGCTCAACAAGCGGCAGGTCGAGGCTGGCGAAGACCCGTTCGCCAATCCCAGAAATTCCGCCGCCGGCTCGCTGCGCCAAAAGGACGTCGCCATCACCGCGTCGCGGCCACTGAAATTCTTTGCCTATGCCTGGGGCGAGATATCGGAGCTTCCGGAAGACACCCAGCACGGCATGCTGAAGTGGCTCGACAAAGCCGGCTTCACCGTCAATCCGCTGATCACTTTGTGCAAGAGCGTCGAGGAAGCGCTGGCCTTCTATCGCAAGATCGGCGAGGAACGCGCCGGGCTCGGCTACGACATCGATGGCGTGGTCTACAAGGTCGATCGGCTCGACTGGCAAGCGCGGCTTGGCTTTGCTGGCCGTGCACCGCGCTGGGCGATCGCGCACAAGTTCGCGGCTGAGCAAGCGACCACGATCCTCAACGGCATCGACATCCAGGTCGGTCGCACCGGCGCGCTGACGCCGGTGGCGCGGTTGCAGCCGGTCACCGTCGGCGGCGTGGTGGTGCAGAACGCTACGCTGCACAACGCGGATTACATCAAGGGCATCGGGAGTGGAGGCGAATCGCTGCGCGAGGGCCGTGATATCCGCATTGGCGATACGGTCATCATCCAGCGCGCCGGCGACGTGATCCCGCAGATCGTCGATGTGATTCTCGACAAGCGTCCCGGCAACGCCAAGCCTTACGAATTTCCCACCACTTGTCCGGCCTGCGGCAGCCATGCCGTGCGTGAGAACGGCGAGGTCGTCACGCGCTGCACCGGGGCGCTGATCTGTCCGGCGCAGGCGGTGGAGCGGCTCAAGCATTTCGTTTCGCGCCTGGCGTTCGATATCGACGGCCTCGGCGACAAGCAGATCCAGGAATTCTATGACGACGGCCTGATCATGCATCCGGTCGACATTTTTACGCTGCAGAAGCGCGATGCGCGCGCTGCGAAGAAGCTGCGTGATCGCGAAGGGTTTGGTGAGACGTCGGTGAGCAACCTGTTCGGTGCCATCGATATCAGGCGCAAGATCGAACTGAACCGGCTGATCTTCGCGCTTGGCATTCGCCACATCGGCGAGGGCAATGCAAAGCTGCTGGCGCGGCATTACGGCCGTTTTGAATCTTTCCGCGATGCGATGCTTGCCGCTGCCGCCGGGCAGACCGCCGAAGGCAATGAGTCCGAGGCCTATCAGGATCTCAACAATATCGGCGGCGTCGGCGAGATCGTCGCGGACGCGGTGGTCGAGTTCTTTGCTGAAAAGCGCAACGTCAAGGCGCTGGATGAACTGCTCGCCGAGATCGAGGTGTTGCCGGTCGAGCAGGCGAAGCGCGATACGCCGATTGCCGGCAAGACGGTGGCGTTCACGGGCTCGCTGACAAAATTCACCCGTGACGAGGCCAAGGCCGCGGCGGAACGGCTCGGCGCCAAGGTAGCGGGTTCGGTGTCGAAGAAGACTGACTACCTCGTCGCCGGCGACGATGCCGGCTCGAAACTAGCCAAGGCGCGCGACCTTGGCGTCAACGTGTTGACCGAGGATGAGTGGCTGGCGCTGATCGAGGCATGAAGCGAAGGCGTTCATGGTCTCCCTCCCCCTTGCGGGGAGGGTCGGCCGAACGAACGACGATGCATCGCATCGTCGGGAGTGGAGGCCGGGGTGGGGGTGCCGCGGGCTCGGAGCTTGTGGCACCCCCACCCGACCGCGCTACGCGCGGCCACCCTCCCCGCAAGGGGGAGGGAAAAGAAAGCGGAACGCCGAGCTTCATCCGCCGCAGGCCAAGCCTGGGCGCACCTACAACAACCCCGTCTCTTCCTCTTCCGCCTTTTCGATCAGCGCTTCGGTGGCCACCGCGCCGCCGCGCGGCACCAGGAAGATCATCGCTGCGGCGCAGCCCGTAGAGAGCACCACGAGGGCGATGTTGAGCGGCACCGGCGTCAGAAAATGGCCGCCGAGATAGGCGCCGAATTGCGAGCACAGCGAGCCGAAGCCCATCTGCAGAAACCCCATCATGCCCGATGCCGAGCCGGCGGCTTCCGGGCGGACGCTGAGCGCGCCGGCGGCAGAGTTCGACATCACGAAGGCGTTGCCGAACATCACCAGCATATGGGTCACGAACAGCCAGGTCGGTATCTGATTGAATCCGGTGACGCCCCAGATCACGTTCAGCATCGCGCCGCCGAATTGCAGCGCGAGGCCGAACCAGATCAGCTGCTCCAGCGAACGCCGCGGCGCGAAGCGCACGCAGCAGAGATTGCCGACCAGATACGCAAAACCCGAGGTGGCGAACCAGGCGCCGTATTCGGCGCTGCTGCGTCCCATCTGCATCACCACCACGTAAGGCGCACCGCCGGCGAAGGTGAAGATGATCGACGACGCCAGCACCTGGCACAGCATGTAGCCGATGAAGGCGCGGCTCCTGGACAGGGTTTTGACGTCGGCGATGAAGCCGCTGCCGGTCACGCCCTCGCTGACGCGGCGGGTCTCCGGCAGCAGAAAGGCAATGCCGATGGTGATGATCAGCGATGAGGCCGTGACGACATAGAAGATCGAACGCCAGCCGAAGCCGGTCTCCAGCAATCCGCCGGCGAGCGGACTCAGCATCTGCGCGATCATCATGACCGCGATGACCAGGCTGATCATCGCGCCGACGCGTTCGCGCGGATAGAGATCGCGGATGATGGCGCGGCTCATCACCATGCCGGTGGCGCCGCCCAGCGCCTGGAAGAACCGTGCCGCGATCAGCTGCGGCAGCGTATCGGCAAAGATGCTGCCGACGCCGGCGGCCACCATCATGCAGAGGCCGGCCAGCAGCACCGGCCGGCGGCCGAACCGGTCCGATAGCGGCCCCATGATCAGCTGCGAGAAGGCGAGCCCGACCATGTAGAGCGACACCGTCATCTGCGCGATCGAGATGTCGCGGTCGAAAGTCCTGGCGAGTTCGGGCAGCGCCGGCACCAGCATGTAGAGCGAGATCGGCGCCACGCCGGTCATCGCCACCAGCAACAGCAGCATCACCCGCGATTTCGAATGGTCGATGGCTTCGACGGTAGGGGCGGGCGGGCTGTAATTCACGTGGCGAAAGTTCTTTCTTGTTGGTTATTGTGGCTGGACCAGCGGCTCCGTCGCCGCCTCGAGCCATGTTCGTGTCGCTTCGTCGAGCAGCGGCGCGACCTCGCGGCGGACGCGGGCGTGATAGTCGTTGATCCAGTTGATCTCGCGCTTGCTGATGCGGCCGACATTGATCAGCCGGCGGTCGATCGGCGCCAGCGTCAGCGTCTCGAAGGCGTTCATCGGCTGCTCGGCGCCTTCGATCTCAGCGGCGACGACGAGTTCGAGATTCTCGATGCGGATGCCGAAGGCATCGGTCTTGTAGTAGCCCGGCTCGTTGGACAGGATCATGCCGCGCTTCAGCGGCGCGGTGCCGAGTTTGGAAATCCGCGCTGGGCCTTCATGCACGGAAAGATAGCTGCCGACGCCGTGACCGGTGCCGTGGGCGAAGTCGAGTCCGGCATGCCAGAGAAATTGCCGCGCCAGCGAATCCAGCTGCGCGCCCGATGTGCCGTCGGGAAACGCCGCCCGCGCAATGGCGATATGGCCGCGCAACACACGGGTAAAGCGGTCGCGCATCTCGTCGGTCGGCTCGCCGATGGCGATGGTGCGGGTAACGTCGGTGGTGCCGTCTTCATATTGCGCGCCGGAATCGATCAGCAGCAGATCGCCCAGCGCGATGCGGCGGTTGGTCTTGCGGGTGACACGGTAATGCACGATGGCGCCATTCGGCCCGGTGCCGGCAATGGTCGGGAACGACACATCCTTCAGCGCGCCGGTGTCGCGGCGGAATGTTTCCAGCGCCTCGACGGTGTCGATCTCGGTGAGGCCGCGTTTCGGCGCCTCATGATCGATCCAGGCGAGGAAGCGCGCCAGCGCCACGGCATCGCGGCGATGCGCGGTCTGGGTGCCCTTGATCTCCACGGCATTCTTCATCGCCTTCAGCAGTGCGACTGGGTCGTTGCCGCGCACCGGTTTGCCGCCCGAGGAACTGATCAAGCGGCTCAGCGCGTCAGCCGCGGTGGCGTTGTCGAGCGCGATCGATGCGCCGCTCTGCGAGAGCGCTGCGAGCGCGGCGGTTAGCGCGTCGGGCTCCTTCACATCGGCACTGGCTTCGAGATGAGCTCGCGTGCTGTTGGACAGTTTGCGGTGATCGATGAAGATCGAGGGATGGCCGTCCTTCGGCACCAGCGCATAGGACAGCGGCAGCGGCGTGTGCGAGATGTCGGCGCCACGGATGTTGAAGGTCCAGGCCACCGCGTGGGAGTCCGACAGCACCAGCGCATCGACGCCGAGCTTTGCGATCTCGGCACGGATCCGGCCGAGCTTGTCGGCCTCGGATTCCCCGGCGAATTCGAGGCCGTGAACGGAAACAGCACCAAGCGGCGGTGCCGGTCGCTCGGTCCACACCGAATCCAGGGGATTGCTGTCGACCGCGACCAGTTCCGCGCCGGCCCTGGCGCAGGCCGCTGCCAGCCGTTCGGCTGCCGCGGAAGTGTGCAGCCAGGGGTCAAATCCGAGGCGATCGCCGGCCTTGAGATGCTCGGAGAGCCAGCTTTCCGGCGGCGGCTCAACCAGGGGTTCGACGCTCCAGGCCTTCACGTCAACTTGTTTGGCCGCCTGCAGCGTGTAGCGGCCATCAACGAATACCGCAGCCCCGTGCGTCAGCACGATCGCCATCCCAGCCGATCCGGTGAAGCCGGTCAGCCAGGCCAGCCGCTCGTCGGAGGGCGGCACATATTCGTTTTGCTGCTGATCGGCGCGGGGAATCACGAATCCAGTCAGCTTGCGGCGCAGCAATTCCTCGCGAAATGCGGCCAGCCGCGCGGTCAGCGCCACGCCGCCTTCGGGTTCTTCGAATGTCTGGAAAAGGGCTTCGAACATCGCTCGGCATCCTAGGTTCGCGCTGCAGCGGCTGCAATCGAGGGGCAGGGTTGCGCTAGTTTGGCACAAGTTATGCTTAAACTGTTGCGTGTGCGTTCAACCGGATGGAACGATTTCGCCGCAGCTTTCGTTGCTGGGGCGATGCCGGACATCCCGAGTGTTTCAACTCAACGAAGAGGGGATACACCATGCCTGCTTTTACGTTCGAGAAGATCTCGCCGCCGCCTCGTCGCGGCCCCATCCCACCCATCGAGCAGAAACAACGCGGCGTCATCGTCCAGGTTTTGGGCCGTTTCGTTGAGGCGCGCGTGCAGCGCGCCGAACGCGTCGAACGGGCCAGCCTGGTTCGCCGCGACAAGGCCCCTGACAAATCCCCCCCGGAATAAACGACCGCTCAGCCGGCGCGCTGCATCAGCAGGCTGCTCCAGCCTTCGATTTGCTGGTGCCGCAGCAGCACCAGTCCGCGCGCGCGATAGGCGACGATCACGCTCATGGCTTGATGCGGCAGCAAGCCCGACAGAATGATCATCGCTGACGGCGCGAGATGCGCGGCCATCTCCGTCGCCATCTGCCGCAGCGGGTTGGCAAGGATGTTGGCCAGCACCAGATCGAATGGCGCGCGTTCGCCAAAATGCGCCGAGGCAAAGCCGGTGGCGCAGATCGATTCTACGAGATTGCCGACGCCATTGAGCCGGGCATTGTCGCGCGCCACCAGTGCCGCCTGCGGATCGATGTCGGTGGCCAGCACGCGGCGCTTGGTCGCCTTCGCCGCGGCAATCGCCAGCACGCCGGTGCCGGAGCCAAGATCGAGCATCCGGCGTGGCGCCTTCGCGCGCAGCACATAGTCCAGCAGCAGCAGGCAGCCGCGCGTGGTGCCGTGATGGCCGGTACCGAACGCCAAAGCCGCCTCGATCTCGATGCCAAGCTTGTTCGGCGGCACCTTGGCGCGGTCATGCTGGCCGTGGACGATGAAGCGTCCGGCACGTACCGGCGCCAGCCCTTCGAGGCTCTCCGCGACCCAGTCCTTGGCCTCGACGGTATCGAACACGATGCTGTCGACCACCTCTTGATCGGCGGCGAGACCGACCAGATGGCGGATGGAATCCTCGTCCGGCGGATCGGCGAAATGCACGGTGATGTGCCAGCGGCCATCTGGACGCTCGAACGCCGCGATCGCCGCCTGGCCCTCGAAGAAGCTCTCATTGAGCAGATCGACGACGCGCCGCGCGCTGGGTTCGCTGCCAATGGCGAAAGTGGCGCGGGTGGTGGCGGGCGTGATGATGGCGGTCATGGGCAGTCCGGGAAACGGTCGTTGAGGGGCGTGTTCACAGCTTGTTCGCGGGCCATGCAAGGCTTCTGCACAGGGCTATACCCGGCTTATGCCATGCTTCTGCATCGGCTTGTGAAGCGATTTTGCACCCGCCATGCACAGGCTTCTGCACCGGCTTGTCCGGCAGTTGTCCCCACCCTGTCCACAGGCTTCTCAACAGGGTGGCCCACAGCCTAGCCGAACAGCGCGCGGTGGTCGCGCAGGATGGCGCGGGCCGCATTGTGGCCCGGTGCGCCGGTGACGCCGCCGCCGGGATGCGCGCCG
>JAQGKA010000581.1 GCA_028290355.1 Tardiphaga sp.
CCAGCCAGCCGCCGCCGATCGAGATAATCAGACGCAACACCCCGGCCATCAGCGGCCAGATCATTTTGCCAGCGCCCTGGGAGGCAAAATACAGCGACAGGCCGAGGCCGAAGAAGCCGTAGGCCGGGCCGACGATGCGCAGGTAAGTGCTGCCGGTCTCGATCATCTGCGGATCATTGCCGAACAGGCCGAGCCAGGCCGCGGGCCAGATCGCGGCGGCAAGTCCGACGGTTTCCGTCAGCACGAACACCATCGCGCCGCCGATCAGCGCGACGCGCAAGGCGCGGGCTTCCTGGCCCGCCCCGATATTGGTACCGACGAAGGCGACCAGCGGACCGCCAAACCCGAACGCCAGTGGCACCATCAGATATTCCAGCCGCACGCCGGTGCCGAAACCGGCCACCGCGTCGCCGCCGGCCGCGGCGCCCACCAGCGCGGTGGTCAGAAGCACGGTCAGGCTGGTTTGCAGCGAGACCACGGCGGCGATCGCGCCGACGCGAAGGATGTCCGCGGACAGGTCCCAGCGCGGCCGGGCCATTTTGAGATGCACGATGCAGCGCCCGGACAGGATGTAGCCGGCAAGCACCACGGCGACGATGGCCGTCGTCACCACCACGGCCCAGCCGCCGCCGGCGATGCCCATGGCGGGGATCGGACCCCAGCCGAAGATCAGCAGCGGCGACAGCGGGATCAGCAGGACGACGCCGATGCAGACCGCGAGCGACGGCACCAGCATGTTGCCGGTGCCGCGAATGATGCTGGCCAGGGCGTTCATCAGCCAGACCAGCATGCTGCCGCCGAACACGACGTTGGAATACTGCATGGCCGCTTCGAGCGCTCCGCCGTCAACGCCCATGGCGTGATAGAGTTGGCGGCCAAAGATCAGGAAGATCGCTGCGCCGAACAGGCCGATGGCGATGTTGATACCGACGGCATGCATCACCAGCGCTTCGGCGTCGTGATGGCGGCGCGCGCCGAGCGCCCGCGCGATCGCCGAAGAAATGCCGCCGCCCATGGCGCCGGCCGACAGCATCTGCATCATCATGAAGCCCGGAAACACCACCGCCATGCCGGTCAGCGCGTCGCTTCCGAGATGCGAGACCCACCAGGTCTCGATCAATCCGGTGGAGGCCTGTGCCAGCATCACCAGCAGGTTCGGCCACGCCATTTTCAGCAGCGTCGGCACGATCGGCGCATGCAGCAGCAGCCGCGTGCGGGGATTCATCTCATATGCCGTCGTGGCGGCGATGATGGCCTGGGGAGGATCGAGTTTCATCGGGCGTGCCGTCCTATGGTGCCGCGGCGGTCTTGCGTGACTTGCCGAGACGTTTTTGCACGCGAGCGCCGGCTGCCGGTCCGGCCGCGTTGGCGTGCGTCGCGTCGGTGATCGGCTTTCCGGTGAGGCGATCGACGAGAATCGGCTCGGCCGGCTGCCCCGTGGTTTTGTCGACCAGCATCACGCTGACGCCTTCCGGCGCGAAATGCTTGTTGCCCCACGCCTGCAACGAGTGCAGCACCGGGCGAAAATCGCGGCCGCGCTGGGTGAGGATGTATTCGTCGCGCGGCGGCCGCTCGCAGTAGCGGCGGCGCTCCAGCAATCCGGCATCGACCAGTGCGGTGAGGCGGCGGGTCAGGATGTTCGGCGCGATCTTCAGGTTCTTCTGGAACTCGTCGAACCGCGTCATGCCATAGATGGCGTCGCGCAGGATCAGAATGCTCCACCATTCACCGACGCGCTCAAGGCTGCGGGCGACCGGGCATTCCATATTGCCGAAGCTTCTGCGCTGCATAAGCGAGGGATATGCCAGTCACTATCATCATGCAAGTCAATGGGCGCAAGGCAGATATGCATCCTGTTCCGGACGCGGTGCGGCGTTATTCACGCCACTCCGCGGATCCGAGGTAGGGGCCTCACAGGCGCAATGCCATCGTCAGCTGTTTGAAGGCGCCGGAGTGATGGCGATCGCTCACCCCACCATGCGTTCGCGTCCGACCCAGAATCCGGCGCGCAACACCTTCTTGTCGATCTTGCCGACCCCGGTCATGGGTAGTTCGGCGACGAATTTGATGTGCTTCGGCGCATGCGCTGATCCTTTCCGCGTTTTGACGAGGTTGATCAGTTCCTCCGCGGTAGGTTTCGACCCGGCGCGCGCCACGACGATGGCGGTGACGGCCTCGCCCCATTTGTCGTCGGGCACGCCAACCACGGCACACATCGCCACGTCGGCATGGGTCGAGAGCACATCCTCGACTTCGCGCGGAAAGATGTTGAAGCCGCCGGAGACGATCATGTCCTTCTTGCGGTCGAGGATGAACATGTAGCCGCGCTCGTCGGCGCGGGCGATGTCGCCGCTGTGCAGCCAGCCATTCTTCAGCGTCTCCGCGGTCTGCTCCGGTCGCTTCCAGTATTCCGCCATCACATGCGGCGCGCGCACGCAGATTTCTCCGGCCTCGCCGGTGGCGACCTCCTGATCCTCGTCGTCAAGGATCTTCACCGCGCAGGCGGCAATCGGAAAGCCACACGACAAGAACAGCTCAGGTGCCTTGGCGTCGTGGTCCGTCTTGCGCAGCACCGAGACCGGATAGCATTCGGTCTGGCCGTAGAGCTGCGAGAACACCGGGCCGATCCGTTCCATGCCTTCCAACAGTCGGCTCGGCGACATCGGCGATGCGCCATATAACAGAAGCTCGAGCGACGAGAGGTCGGTCTTGGGCAGCGTCGGGTGATCGAGCAGCACGTAGATCATGGTCGGCACGAACAGCGTGAAATTGATATGTTCGCGTTCGATGGTCTTGAGCACGGCTTCCGGGTCAAAACCCTTCAGCATGTGCACAGTGCCGCCGCGCATCAGCGCCGGCAGCACTTTTGTGCCGGCGACATGGCTGATCGGAGCCACGGCGAGATAGCGGGGTGTATCGGGAATTTCAAAGTCGGACAGGATCGCACTGGCAAAGCCTGCATATTCGCGGTGGCGACGCAGCGCGCCCTTGGATTTCCCGGTCGTGCCACCGGTGAAGCTCAGCAGCGCGACATCATCGGGTCCCGCGAAATCCTTCGCCGTGGCGCTGCCGCCGGCCTCCACGGCCGCCAGCAGATCGACGCCATACTCGGTGCGGCCCATTGTAAAGACGTGGCGCAATCCCCGTGCGCGGGTCGCCAACTCTCCGCCGCGCAGCAGGAAGTTATCTGCATCGACTATCAGGATTTCCGCTTCGGAATCCTCGATCTGGTCAATCTGATCTTGCATCGAGCCGAGCGGATGCAGCGCAGTCGTCGAAAACCGTGCCAGTTGCGCCGCAACGCCCGCGCACCAGGTGTCGGCGCGGTTCGCGGTCAGCAGCGCCACCCGCGCACCCGGCCGGGCGCCTAGCCCCATGAACACCTTCTGGATACGACCGATCAGGTCGGTGGTGCCGCGATAGCTGATGGAGCCGCCGGGCCAGCTGAACGCCGTGCGTTCCGGGTAGCGCGCCAGCGCCCGCAGCGTTTGTGCGCCAACCGTCGGAAACGTGTTGAGCCAGTCGCCCATGATGTCCTCCCGCAGCTTTGTCATTGGCCTTCGACCGTGCCAATATTTGGCTGAAGGCTAACAACGAAATCGATGCGGGGAAACACAAACCCGCACGCAGCGAGGAAACACCCCTTGAAATCCTCTGATCTTTTAGCGCGATTTCACGACCGCCTGAGCCTGCCGCTGATCGCGGCGCCGATGTTTCTGGTCTCCGGCGTCGATCTTGTGGTCGCCGCCTGCAGTCATGGCGTGATCGGCTCGTTTCCAACGGTGAATTGTCGCAGCGCAGAACAACTCGATGGCTGGCTCACCGAGATCGAGGCGCAGCTACGTCGCCATGCCGACGCCCGCGGAAAGCCGACGGCGCCGATCTGCGCGAATCTCATTGTGCACCGCTCCAATGCGCGACTTGCGGATGATCTCGCCGTGTTGCTGCGCCACGCGCCTGAACTGGTCATTACGTCAGTCGGTTCACCGGCGCCGGTGCTGGCACAGCTCCACGATGCCGGCGCGCTGGTGTTCGCCGACGTCGCCAGCATTCGCCACGCCGAACGCGCCATGGAAGCCGGCGCCGACGGGCTGGTGCTGCTGACGGCTGGCGCCGGCGGCCAGACCGGCTGGCTCAATCCGTTTGTCTTCGTGCGTGCTATCAGGCAATTCTTCGACGGTCCCCTTGTGCTGGCCGGTGGCATCAGCGATGGCCATGCGCTGCGCGCGGCAAAGGCGCTTGGCTGTGATCTCGCTTACATGGGCACCAAGTTCATCGCCACGCGCGAGAGCATGGCCGATGTCAGGTACAAGGAGATGCTGGTCGCCAGCAGCGCGGATGACATTCTGCTGACGCGTGCCTTCACCGGCCTGCAGACCAACATGTTGACGCCGTCAATCGTCGCCGCCGGGCTCGATCCCGATTCCTTGCCGGAGCGCGGCGCCATCGACATCGCCAAGGATATCGACATCGGCGCGAGGGAAAACCGGCCGGCGCGCTGGCGTGACATCTGGAGCGCGGGGCATTCCACGTCGGGTGTCACTGCGATTATGTCGGTGGCGGAGCTGGTCGAGCGGACCGCTATGGAATATCGCGCAATCTGAACTTCTTGCGGCTCCAGCCGTTCCCATGTGCTAGAAGCGGCCGAACCATTTCCGGCGGCATCACAGGAGATACTCATGCGCAAAATTTGGACCGTGCTGGCAGCGCTGGCGACCCTGAGCCTGACCAATTGCGGCTACAACGCAATCCAGAGCAATGACGAGCAGGTCAAGTCCGCCTGGTCGGAGGTGGTCAACCAGTATCAGCGCCGCGCCGACCTGGTGCCGAACCTCGTCAATTCCGTCAAAGGCTTTGCGCAGCAGGAGAAGGACGTGCTGCTCGGCGTCACCAATGCGCGCGCCAAGGTAGGCAGCATCCAGGCCACGCCGGAGGTACTGAACGATCCTGCTGCCTTTCAGAAATTCCAGGCGGCGCAGGGCGAGTTGAGCAGCGCGCTGTCGCGGCTCTTGGTGGTCACCGAAAACTATCCGCAGCTCAAATCCGACGCGCTGTTCAAGGACTTGATGTCGCAGCTGGAAGGCACCGAGAACCGGATCACTGTGGCGCGCAACCGCTACATCAAGACGGTGCAGGATTATAACGTCGGCGTGCGCACGTTTCCGAATAACCTGACCGCGATGATGTTCGGCTACAAGGAGAAGCCGAATTTCTCCGTCGCCAATGAGAGTGAAATCTCCACCGCGCCGAAGGTCGATTTCAATCCGGCGCCTGCAGCACCTGCGAAGTAAGCCGGTATCGGCCGGATGCTCGCGATGAAGGCTGTCAAGGCGTGCCTGCTGGCGCTGCTGCTGTGCTGGGGCGTTGCCGCGTCAGCCGATGTCGCGGTGCCGCCGCTCAGCGGCCGTGTGGTCGATCAGACCGGCACGCTAACCGTCGAGGCCGCCGCGCGGCTCGAACAGAAGCTCAGGGATTTCGAGGCGCGCAAGGGCAGCCAGGTCGCCATCCTGATCGTGCCGACCACGGCGCCGGAAACCATCGAGCAGTTCTCCATCCGGGTAGCCGAGGCGTGGAAGGTCGGTCGCAAGAAGATCGACGACGGTGCGATCCTGCTTATCGCCAAGAACGACCGCAAGCTGCGGATCGAGGTCGGCTATGGGCTTGAGGGCGCGCTGACCGACGTCACCGCGCGGCGGATCATCGATGAGGTGATCACGCCGAAATTCAAGAACGGCGATTTCTCCGGCGGTGTCGAGGACGGCATCGATCGCATCATCAGCGTGATCGACGGCGAACCGCTGCCGAAACCGGCGCCGCAGCACGATTGGCTGGGCGCCGGCGGGTTCGATCCGGGCCTGTTGTTCAACCCGTTCGTCATTATCGGCGCGCTGGTGCTGGGTGGCGTGATGCGAGGCATTTTCGGGCGGCTGATCGGTTCGCTTGCCACCGGCGGCCTCGTTGCTGTGATCGCGTGGTTTCTGATTGCTTCCTTGCTCACATCGGCAATCGTCGGTGTTATCGCCTTCGTGTTCACGCTGTTCAGCGACAGCATCACGTCGGGCAGTGGCGGCAGAGGTGGGTTTTCCGGCGGTGGATTTTCGACAGGCAGCTCGTCGAGCAGCGGCGGCGGGTTCAGCGGTGGCGGCGGCAGTTTTGGCGGCGGCGGCGCCTCGGGGAGTTGGTGACCATGGCTCTCAAGAATACGGGCATCAAACGCATCGGCAAGCATCTGCTCGGCAACCGTTCGCGGGTCCGCAAGGCGTTTCCGCCGAAGGCGCTTGCCGCCATCGAGCAGGCCATCAAGGCCAGCGAAGCCAGTCACGCCGGGCAAATCCGCTTTGTCGTGGAGGGCGCTCTCGATGGCGCGCCGCTGCTCCGTGGCCAGTCCGCACGTGAACGGGCGATCGACGTCTTCTCCCAATTGCGGATCTGGGACACCGAGCACAATAACGGCGTGCTGATCTATCTGTTGCTGGCCGACCGCGACGTCGAGATCGTCGTCGACCGCGGCATCGACGCCAAAGTCGGCACCGCCGGCTGGGAGGCGATCTGCACGGCAATGGAAGCCGAATTCCGTGACGGCCAGTTTGAGCGCGGCGTGATCGCCGGCATCCAAGCGGTGACGCAGCATCTGGCTGCGCATTTTCCGAGGGATGGCGCCGCGGTCAACGAACTGCCCGATGCGCCGGTGGTGATGTAGCGCACTACGCTTTCACAGAAGGCCGCGCATTCACCCGCTCGAACCACGCGACGATGTTGCTGTTGGCCGCGTCCAGTGGCTGGCCGACCTTGCCGGCGAAATCGAGCCAGCAATACAGCTTGATGTCCGCCAGCGTGAAGCGTGGTCCGCAGATGAACTCTTTGCCAGCGATCTGGCCGTCGAGCCAACGGATCCGGTCCGCGGCGATGTTCTTCAGACCGGCGGCACCTTCCGGGGCGCAGACGATCCGGCTCTCGAAGCGTTTCAGGCCCTCGCTGAAGCGATAGCCATTGGCGATGTGCTGGCAGATGTTGAGATCGATGCGCTGGCGCCACATCCGGGCTTCCGCACGCTCGTCGGGGGTGGTGCCGATCAGCGTCGGAGCGGGGTGCATCTCCTCGAGATATTCGCAGATCGCCACCGTCTCGGAGATGTAACTGCCGTCATCGAGTTCGAGCGTTGGCATCTGGCCATGCGGATTGCGCGCAAGATGCGCGGGCTGGCGGTTTTCGCCAGCGGCGAGATCCACGGTCTGGACGGGGACGTTGATGCCTTTCTCGGCCAGGAACATCCGGACCACGCGTGGGTTCGGGCCGATCGAATCGTACAGCTTCATGTTCACTCCCCAAGGATCTTGCCAAGGATCTTGTTTGCGGGGTTTTGAAGGGGTGGGGGACCAACTGTCAATGGAAGGACGCCTCAGGCGTCGTCGAGCTTGTTGAGATCACGCACCGACTGCATGATCGGCTCGAAATTCGAGCGCGCATCCAGCGCGTCGAACAATTCCGCAGTGTCTGACAACAGCGCGTGCGAGCGCTGCAGCGCGATCCGCACGTCGTCCTGTGGCGTATCCGACAGCCGGCCGTGGCCGGACAGCAGGATTTTGGAATTCAAACCCTTCAGCCGTTCCAGCGACTGGATGTAATCGCTGATGCTGCCTGATCCAAACACGCCGCCCATCACGCCGCCGGGCATCAAGGTGTCGGCCGCGAATAACAGTCCCTTGTCCTGATCGAACAGGCTGATGCAGGCCGATGTATGGCCCGGCGTGTACATCACGTTCAGCCTAAAATTGCCGAGGTCGATCAGGTTGCCTTCTTCGAGCCAGATGTCGATGTCGATCGGCACATTGGGTTCGTTGAACATCTTGCGCAGCATCGAGAAATCGTCGCGCAGCATGATTTTGTTGGCGGCGAGCCGGTGAGCTGCGATGATGGTGCGGCCGTTGAAATGGAAGGCCGCGCCGACATGGTCGAGATGTTCGTGGCTCAGTATCAGCATGTCGATCGTGTCGAGCGTGCAGCCGACATGCTGCAGGCATTCCTGCAAATGCGGGAAGTTCGAGGACAGGCCGACGTCGATCAGGATGGTGCGTTTGCTTCCACGCACCAGATAGGCGTTGGCGGCGCGGTTTTTGAATCGGATCTGATAGACATCCTCGGCCGCCTGAATGAGCGAGCACACATCATTGTTCAGGAGGATCGGGAACGCTGTTGGTTTGCGCTCACTCATGGCGTCGCCGGTCTGAAATTGACGGCGTTGGAGGCGCGCAGCCGTTTGCTCAGCGCATCCATGATCATCAGCGCAAACGCCGGTTGCTGGCTGACGAGATAAACGAAGCGGGCGTGATTGATCCGCATCACGCGGGTCCCGGTTGCGGCGGCAATCGCCGTTGCCGAGCGCGCCGAGCCGTCGATGACGGCCATTTCGCCGAAGAACTCGCCCTTGTCGAGGGTAACGATCAGCGTCCGGCTGACGCCGGTGTTCTTGACGATATCGACCTTGCCGTTGAGGACGACGAACAACTCGCGCCCGGTCGAGCCTTCCTCGAAGATGACATCCGAAACGCCGTATTCGTTGATGCACTTCTCGATGGTCATGGAGCCCTCCGGCCTTCTGGCGTCGGTTCCGTCTGGGTATGGTAGCCCGGAAATGGGGCGGCGCAATCGATGCATCGCGGCCGTCCGGCGATACCGCAGAGCAGCAAACGGGTCGAAATATCGGCCGGCGCATGGCATGGCTCGGTCGTGGCAACATGGTTCTGCCGTCAGCAAAAGTGAAATCTTCGTAACCAGCGCGGCCGGTAAGGATTTGGCAAGCAATGAAAGTTACCAAATAGTTCATCTTTATCGGAGAATTGCGCCCGTGAGCGACCATCAGGCCGACCAAAACAGTGATCTCAGCGGTAACAGCGTCGATCCGCAGCTGAACGCATCGGCCGCGCCCCCCGAGGATGCCTCCGACGCAGTCCGGACCGACTCGCCGAAGCTGGCGCCTGAGCACGGCGGCGCGCCGAAAGCCGAAGCCCCGAAGGTGCATTCACCGCACACCCCCGGCAAGATCATGATCATGTCGCCGCAGCGCGAGCGCTCGTGGGAAGACTTCATCGACGCCGAACCGCAGCCCGAGCCCGAGGTTCGCGCGGAGACCCCTCACAAGCGCCGGATTTCGATGGTTGCCGCGGTGATTGCGCTTGCCGCTGTCACCGGCGCCGTCGGTGGATCGCTGGCCACCGCCGGCCTCGGGCATTTCTTCGGCAGCGACGACAGCAAGACCGCCAGCCGCGCGCTGGAGGAATCGATCATGCGGATCGACGCCGACGTCGCCGCACTCAAGATCAATGTCGAGCGTGCCGGCAAGCAGGCCGCCGCCCAGTTCGGCAAGACCGCCGACCGCCTCGACAAGGTCGAGAAGGCGCAGGCCGAACCGG
This sequence comes from Tardiphaga sp., assembly GCA_028290355.1. Taxonomy (GTDB): domain Bacteria; phylum Pseudomonadota; class Alphaproteobacteria; order Rhizobiales; family Xanthobacteraceae; genus Tardiphaga. The sequence goes on from JAQGKA010000581.1 coordinate 9,411, forward strand.
CCGCGAAGCTCGCCAAACTCAGCGAGACCGTGGACAAGCTGCGTGCTACGCTGGCGCCGGTTCCAACTCCCGTCGCTTCTGCGCCGGCCAAGGACGTCACCGGATCGATTGCCGCGCCGGTACCGACGCCCGCGCCGAAGCCGGAAATCGCCCGGCTGCCGGTGCTGGAGGGCTGGGTGCTGCACGACGTCGCCAATGGTGGCGCCACCATCGAGGGCCGCCAGGGCTTCTTCGAGGTCTATGCCGGCGATCCCGTCCCCGCCCTCGGCCGCATCGACGCGATCCGCAAGCAGGACGGCCGCTGGACCGTGGTCACCAGCAAGGGCCTGATCGTCGCCCGCTGATAGGAATGTGCGCGCGGCCGCTGGTGCGGCTGCAGCGCTTTTCGGCTAGATTCTCGATGTGACGTGCGGGCTCATCGCCGCACGCACCGGGAACAGGCCGTGGGATTTCGCTTTGCGTTCATCGGTTTTCTTTGCGGTCTTGCGCTGACCGATGTTGCGCATGGCGAAGCGTTGCGGAGCGGGCTCGCCGTTGTCGATCCCTTGGCCTTGCGCGAACTGGATTTGCGCGAGCACAGTGCGGCATCGACGAGCCCTGGACTGGGTCTCGTCCAGATGCTTGATCCCGCACGCACCGCGCCGATCACTAACGCCGATTTGTTCGCGCTGCCGTCGATGGCACCGGTGCGCAGGGCGCTCGATGCCGAATTCGAGCGCTACATCGCCAGGCACAGGGCAACTCTGCCGCGCGAAATCATCGGCGTTGGCCCGTCACATGACTTTCAGTTGTTCGATCAGAACCTGCTTTATTCCGGTGACACCCGCTTTGTACTGGCGGGGATAGTCAATCGCATGGACCGCGCCTATGTCGCGCCGAACGCCTGCGGCGAGATCCGGCTGATCTATCGGCTGACGCGGATCGGCGAGAGCGCAACGCCGCCGCGGTTGCCGATGACGCTCAACGTCGTGCTGCGAGCGAAAGAGCCGGCCGATATCTCGCTCAGCTGCGCCGCGATCGCGCGACGCTGGCTTGCGGCCTCGGAGGCGCCGCAGAGCGGTGCGGAGTTGGCGAACCGGCTGCTCGCGCCGGATGGAGCGCTTTCCTCCATCCGGCGTGAGAATATCGATCGCCTCGAGACCAATCTGCAGATCGCCCACGCGCCGAAATCGGCGATCCGCGAATTTCGTACCGACTATCTGCAAAAAGTGTTTCGCCATGATTCGTCATCGAAGGCGTTCGAGGAAGCGCCGCTGGAAAACCAGATCGATCGCGATCGCCTCCTTGCGAACGATCACCTCGCCCGTGACTTCAAAAACTGGCTGCTCGATTCCCAAAATCTTGCCGATTTCGATCGCGGCACCGTCCTGGTCCCCGACAAATTCCTGGCAACGGGTTCCGTCGCGGCGACGCCGGCCGGCTTTGCGCGTTCGGACCTGCAGCCGGAATTCGGCCTGATGCAATCCGACCACGCCGGCGACAAGGCCGTGTTCACCGACAACGACGTCGTGTCGGCCTTGAAGCGAGCTGCGGACAACGGCGTCGTGCTGCAGAACATCCGTTCCCCCGCGGGCTTTGCGCGCCGGCTCAACGACATCACTTGCGGGGGCTGCCATCAGGTTCGCGGCATCGGCGGTTTTCATTTTCCGGGCGTCGACTGGATGGCCGAGAGGCCGTCCAACACTACGGTCGTTCCGGCGTCGCCCCACTTCGTCGGCGATCAGCCGCGCCGCCGCGATATTCTCATAGCGATACGCGACGGCGTGGCGCCGGACTATTCCCGCGGTTTTTCCGACCGGCCACAGGCGCGGGGCAGCGCGGCGCTTGCCGGCACCGAATATCTCGATGGCTGGGGCGCGACCTGCTATCGGCCGCAGGCGAAGACAGCGGAGAACGACAAGAGCTTTGCGTCTTGGAACTGCGCGGAGGGGCTGTCATGCCAGCCCGTTGGCGCCGATCTATCATCACGCATCGGCATGTGCTTTGTGAAATGAACCGGGGATGACGTGATGAACGAAGCGGAAAAAGAGACCAGGGAGCGCGATCGCACCATTGCCGAGAATGAAAGCGAGCGGCAGACCACCGGCGATATCCGTGTCAGCACCTGGGCGATCGCCGCCGCGGTGCTGATCGGCCTCGCAATATTCAGCTGGATGTTGGCGCGCTAGTTCATGCCACCGTGCCCGATGCCCGCAGCGCCGCGATGGCGTCACCGTCAAACCCTGCATCGCGCAAGATTTCGTCGCTGTGCTGGCCGACTCCCGGCGGCAGGCGTGGCTTCTTCTTGGTGCTGCCGCCAACCCAGATCGGGCTGTTGATGGTCATCATATCGCTGTCCTCGAACGGGATCAGCACGTCGTTATCGATCATCTGCTGATCGCCAGGAATGTCGTCGAGAATGCCGACATAGCCGAACACCAGCCCGTTGCCGTCGAGCCGGGTGCGCCATTCGGCGAAATCGCGCGTCGCGAACACCTCATCGAAAATCTTGATCAGCTCGACCGAGCGCGCATGGCGATCCGGCTTGGTGGCGAAGCGCGGGTCGTCGCGCAAGTCGTCGCGGTCGAGACATTTTGTTAGTGCCGGCCATTGTCGTTCTTCGGCGAGCAGCGACAGCATGATCCAGCGGCCGTCGCGGCACTTGTAGTGATTGGTGACGGCATTCAGCGCGCGTTCGCGCGGCCGGCGTTTTTCGAATTTGGCCCCGACGAGCTTGGCCTGCGCCAGTACGCTGCTGGCCCAGACGCCGTTGGCCATCAGGTTGGATTTCACCTGGCAGCCCTTGCCGGTGCGCTCGCGTTTGTAAAGCGCGGTGACAATGGCGCCGAACAGCGCCATGGCGCAGGGGTGGTCGCCCATGCCGGCGATCGAGCGCGCTGGCGTGGTGTCGTCATCGGCACGGACGAGGTCCATCAGGCCGGAGCGTGCCCACCAGGCGGTGCTGTCGAAGCCCGGCTTGTCGGCCTCCGCGCCACGGTCGCCGTAGCCGGTGAAGCAGGCATAGACGAGGCGATCGTTCAGCGGCGCCAGGTCCTTGTAGGCCATCTTCAGCCGCGCCCGTACCGGCGGCGGGAAATTGGTGATGAACACGTCGGCCTCGGCGACAAGCTTGTACAGCACCGCCTGTCCTTCGGGCTTGGCGAGGTCGAGCGCCAGGCTCTTCTTGTTGCGGCTTTCCATCATCCAAGCATAATTGTGCTCGCTCTTCGGATAGCCCGGCAGGTTCGGCAGGTTGCGATAGGGGTCACCGGCGCCGGGCGGCTCGATCTTGATGACGTCGGCGCCGAAATCGGACAGCACGGTGGCCGCGGCCGGTGCGGCGATGAAACTCGCGCAATCCAGAACCTTGAGGCCTTTGAAGATACCGTCTTCCATACGTCGCTCCCGTGCATTTTGTTGTTTTTGCCGTGTGCCGGAATTCGTGCGCCTCGTCGGCGAAGGACGGATTCCGGACGCGCATTTGACCCATCTTGGCTCCGCGATGCAACGGCGGAAGTCAGATGGCAGCGCTGCTATTCACCATCGGACATCAGCGCCGCATTGCCGCCGGCGGCCGCGGTGTTGATGGTGACGGTCTGCTCGGTGGCGAAGCGCGGGAGATAATGCGGGCCACCGGCCTTCGGGCCGGTGCCGGAGAGGCCAAAACCGCCGAACGGTTGCACGCCCACAACCGCGCCGATCATGTTGCGATTGACGTAGATATTGCCGACCTGCAGCCGCTCGACCACGCCTTCGACCATGTCGTCGATCCTCGAATGAATCCCAAGCGTGAGGCCGTAGCCGCTGCGTTCGATCGACTGCAGCATGCGTTCGAAATCCCCAGCGGGATAGCGCACCACATGCAGGATCGGCCCGAACACTTCTTCGGTGAGCTGCTCCGCACTCGCGAGTTCAAAGATATGTGGCGCGACGAAATTGCCGCCGGGCGTAACGCCGGCGAGATGCACGCGCGCTTCCTTTGTCATGCGCGCGATATGCGCATCGAGCTTCCGCTTCGCCTCGGCGTCGATCACCGGGCCGATATGGGTGGCGGGATCGTTGACATCGCCGAGTTTCAGTTCGCGCGCTGTACCAACGATCATCTCGATCATGCGGTCGGCGACGTCGTCCTGTACGAACAAAAGCCGCAGCGCCGAGCAGCGCTGCCCGGCGGAGCGAAACGCCGAGGTCACCACGTCGTCGGCGACCTGTTCCGGCAGCGCGGTGGCATCGACGATCATCGCATTGATGCCGCCGGTTTCGGCAATCAGCGGCACGATCGGTCCGTCCTTCGCCGCCAGCGCGCGGTTGATGGAGCGGGCGACTTCGGTCGAGCCGGTAAACACCACGCCTGCAATGTCGGGATGTTGGACCAGTGCCGCACCGATGCTGCCATCGCCGGGGACCAGATGCAGTGCTGTCGCGGGCACGCCGGCCCCGTGCAGCAGGCGCACTGCTTCCGCGGCCACTTTCGGCGTCTGCTCCGCGGGCTTTGCGACGACGGCATTGCCGGCCATCAGCGCGGCCGTGACTTGTCCCAGAAAAATCGCCAGCGGAAAATTCCACGGCGAGATCGCCACGAACCCGCCACGGCCGCGCAGCCGCAGAATGTTACTTTCGCCGGTCGGCCCGGGCATCGCCTCGCCACCGCCGAACAGCTTTCGACCTTGCGTGGCGTAGTAGCGACAAAAGTCGGCCGCTTCGCGGACTTCCGACAGCGCATCGTCCAGCGTTTTGCCGCCTTCCTGTTGCAACAGCGCGATGAAATCGGCGCGGCGCTGTTCCAGCAGATCGGCGGCGCGCTCGAGAACTTGCGCGCGGGTTTCGGCGGGCGTGCGGTTCCATATCCGGAAGCCTGCGCGCGCGGCAGTGATCGCCGCGTTCGCTCTCGCTGGCGTAGCGTCAACGATAGCGCCATCGCGTGTACTACTCGCCGCAATATCGGCCAAGAGCCGGTCCAACGCGGCGCGGTCGCCGAATTCGATGCCGCGCGAGTTGATCCGCTCCGGCCGATAGAGATCGCGCGGCAGCGGAATTTTTGAGTGCCGCGCACTCTTCGCCGATCCTATGATATCCGGCGGTCGCTGCAGCAGCGTCGCGATCGGCACCGCATCGTCAGCTGCAATGGCCACGAACGACGAATTGGCGCCATTCTCCAGCAGCCGCCGCACCAGATAGGCCAGCAGATCGCGGTGACTGCCGACGGGGGCATAGGTGCGATAGGCGATCTCAGGATGATCGGCACTGAGCTGCGCATAGAGCGCGTCGCCCATGCCGTGCAGGCGCTGGAATTCATAGCCGCCGCTATCGCCGGCGAGTTGCAGAAGCGTCGCAACGGTCAGCGCATTGTGGGTCGCGAATTGCGGAAACAGACGCGGCCGCAGCGCCAGCAGCCTTTGCGCGCAGGCGATGTAGTTCAGGTCCGTCATCGCCTTGCGGGTGAACACCGGATAATCGTCGAGGCCACGCTCCTGCGCGCGCTTGATCTCGGTGTCCCAATAGGCGCCCTTCACCAGCCGCACCATCAAGCGGCGGTTGAGACTGCGCGCGAGATCGTCGACGTAGCCGATGACCGCCGCGGCGCGCTTCTGATAGGCCTGGATCGCAAGGCCAAAGCCATCCCAGCCTGCCAGCGAAGCGTCGGCAAACGCCGCCGCGATGGCATCGAGCGATAATTCCAGGCGGTCGGCTTCCTCGGCATCGACGGTGAAATTCAGATCATAGGCTTTTGCCTTTTGCGCCAGCGCGATCAGGCGCGGCACCAGTTCCGTCATCACGCGTGCGCGACTCACCGCCTCGAAGCGTGGATGCAGCGCGGAGAGTTTGACAGAAATGCCGGGTCGCTCAGGCAGGACGTTATTGCCGGCGGCACGGCCGATTGCATCGATCGCCGTCGCATAAGAAACGAAATAGCGCTGCGCGTCAGCGGCCGTGCGGGCGCCTTCGCCGAGCATGTCGAAGGAATAGCGCGGCGTACGGTCGGCCTGCGGCCTGGCGCGATCGAGTGCGGCTTCGATGGTTTCGCCGAGCACGAAGTGGCTACCCATCAGCCGCATCGCCTGCCGCGTGGCGGCGCGCACCGCGGGAAGGCCGAGCCGCTTTGCCAGCCGGCCGAGCGTACCCTGCGGCGTCTCGCCGGGCTGGATCACCCGCGCCGACATGCCGAGCCCCCAGGCCGAGGCATTGACCAGGAACGCGCTCGATTTCGTCTCGTGGTGGACGAAATCGCCCTGGCCGAGCTTGTCCTCGATGAAGGCATCGGCGGTCCGTGCGTCGGGCACCCGCAGCAGCGCCTCGGCCAGCACCATCAGCGCCAAGCCTTCCTTGGTGGAAAGCGCAAATTCCCGCAGCATGTCCTCGATGCCGCCAAAGCGGTCGTCCTGCGTGCGGATCGCTTTGATCAAGCGCGTCGCTATCTGGTCGATTCGGGCGTCCTGCTCCGGAGCGAGCCTTGCCGAGGTCAGCAACCGGGCGGCGATGGCGCCGTCATCGGGCGCATAGGGCACGGTGAACGGCGGAGCTGAGAAAAGGTCGGACGGCATGGGCACTCCCTCGAATGCCGAAAACTTAGCGCAGAGCTTGCCGCAGCTCGATGAACATTTTTGGAGTTTTGCCTCATATAATCCGGATTGAAGCAGGATACTCCACCGATATGAGCGAAATCGACAAGATCGACCGCAAAATCCTCTCCGTACTGCAGGCGGATGGCCGAATCGCCAATGTCGAGCTGGCGGAGCGGATTGGGCTGTCGCCGACCTCGATTGGCGAGCGGCTGAAGCGGCTGCAGCGCGACGGCTATGTCGAAGGCTACGGGGCGCGGCTCAATCCGCATCTGCTCGGGCTCGGCCTGCTGGTGTTCGTCGAGGTGCTGCTCGACAAGACCACGCCGGATGTGTTCGAGCGCTTCGCCAAGGCGGTGCGGCTGGCGCCGGAGGTGCTGGAGTGCCACATGGTTGCCGGCGGCTTCGACTATCTGGTCAAGGCGCGGGTCGCCGACATGACGGCTTATCGGCGATTTCTCGGCGAGATATTGCTGGCGCTGCCCGGCGTGCGCGAGACCCGGACTTACGCGGTGATGGAAGAGGTCAAGCGCGACGCGCCGCTACCGGTGGGATAACGCCGTGCGCGCCTTGGCAGCGCAATACCGCTGGGCTAGTTTTCGGCGAAATTTCTCGGAGCGGATGATGCAGGCAAGGCACTTCAAACAACGCGGCGTGATGGCAGCGTGCGTTGTCGCGATTGGCGCGGTTCTGTCGTTTGCTTCAAGCGCGCGGGCGGTCGAACTCAGCCAGCCGATCAGCGAGCTCTACACCTCGGTATCGATCTATCCGCCGTCGGCCAGCTCGATGACGATCTGCTACGGTTTCGTGTGCCGGCGCCGCCATGTGCTGGATTTCAGCCCCGGCGACAGGGCCGCTTTGACAAAAATTCTGGCTGCGGGCCGTGCCTCGGCCGCGGCGGAACGCGCCGCGGTGCAGAAGGCGGTGGTGTGGTTCGATCGCCGCGTCGGCCCGGTGATCGGCACCGACAAGCGCATCGCCAATGCGGACTTCCGCTACTTCGACGACAAGCACAATTTCGATTGCTGGGATACCACGCGCAACGTCACCAGCCTGCTATTGGTGCTGCAGGACTGGGGTTTGCTGAAACATCACGTGGTGGGCGATCCGCATTATCGCGGCAACGCGCTGGTGCTGCAGACTCCGCACAACACCGCGGTGCTGCTGGATCGCGCGACCCGCACCGAATGGGTCGTCGACCTCTGGACGCGCGGCTATGCGCAGACGCCCGATGTCATGCCCGTCGATCAATGGGTGAAGGAAAATTGAGCGCCGACGCGTCGCCGAAGCGAACGCGTGGACTTCAAAAGTTAGGCTAGAGCGCACACCGCGGATCGAATTAGCGCAATCTGCGTGAACCTGATTGCGTCGCAAGA
>JAQGKA010000483.1 GCA_028290355.1 Tardiphaga sp.
CGGGCGTTGAAAATCGCGGCGACGCTGCGGCAGCCGGCCGAGCTGGTCGCCCATGGGTTGGCGCCGGAAACGGCTCTCGCTGATCTGGAAAAAGTCGCGGCGCGCTACGCGGTGGCGGTGACACCGGCGGTCGCGGAGTTGATCGACGTCAGCGATCCCGACGATCCCATCGCGCGGCAATACATTCCAAGCGCCGACGAATTGATCGCTCAGCCGGAAGAGAACGCTGATCCGATCGGCGACCATGTCTATTCGCCGGTCGATGGCATTGTGCATCGCTATCCCGACCGCGTGCTGTTCAAGCTGGTGCATGTCTGCGCGGTGTATTGCCGGTTCTGTTTCCGCCGCGAAATGGTCGGGCCTGGCAAGGAGACCGCGCTGTCGCGCGATGCCTATGCAAGCGCGCTGGATTAAATACGGACACACGCTGAAATCTGTGAGTTGATCCTTACCGGCGGCGATCCGCTGATGCTGTCGCCGCGGCGGCTCGGCGAGATCATGAACGACCTTGCCGCCATCGAACACGTCAGGATCATCCGGATTCACACCCGTGTGCCCGTGGCAGATCCCGCGCGGATCAACACCGAGATGGTCGCGGCCTTGAAGGTGGCGGGAGCAACGACCTGGGTTGCGCTGCATGCCAATCATCCGCGCGAGTTGACGGCGCAGGCCCGTGTCGCCTTCGCGCTGATGGTCGATGCCGGGATTCCCCTCGTCAGCCAGTCGGTGCTGCTGCGCGGCGTCAATGACACGGCGGCGACGCTGGAGGCGCTGATGCGCGGTTTCGTCGAATGCCGCATCAAGCCGTATTACCTGCACCACGGTGATCTCGCGCCCGGTACCGCGCATTTGCGCACCACGCTGGAGGAAGGCCAGGCCTTGATGCGGGCGCTGCGCGGCCGCGTATCCGGCCTGTGTCAGCCGGATTATGTCCTCGATATTCCCGGCGGTTTTGGCAAGGCCCCGGTGGGGCCGGAATATTTGTCGCGGGATCGTGAAGCGCAGACGGAATCGGGCTATCGTATCGTCGATTACTGCGGCGACGTTCACCTCTATCCGCCGAAGCCATGATCGCCTGGACAGATGACCGTGATTGCACATGACCGATCTGGAGCCGCCGGAACAGCAGGGCAATCGCGCCATCGAGAACGCGGTGATGCTCGGCTTCTTCGTGGTGATCGTCGCGGCCGGGATCTGGTTGCTCGGCACCATGGCGGACGTTCGCAAGGTCCAGGACTGTGCGGCGCAGGGCCGGCGCAACTGCGCGACGATCGACGTGCCGGATCGAACGCGATGACAAATTTTACAGAAGTCGGAGAAGCAAAATGAAAAAACTCATCACGATGGTCGCTTGTCTGACGATGCTGGGAAGCTCGATGGCGCTGGCGCAGGATTCGACGCGCAATGCACCGCCCGCCGCCGTGAAGCGATCCCAGCAAGGCGATCAGCCGCGTCCCGCTGTGGAAGCACCGATCGGCCACCGCCAGCCGCGCCCCGGCGACTTGCCGCCGGAAACCGGCTCCAACGATCCCGCCAAGATCACTGCCCAAGACCGCGAACTCGATCGCATGATCAAGGGCATCTGCAAGGGTTGCTGATCCGCGGCGCTAATCGGCTCAAGGTCAGGCCTTGTTGCGGGCGGCGAGCGCCATGCCGATCAGCGACGAGCCGCCGATGATCAGGTTGATGCCGACCAGGAGGCCGATCGCCCATTCCGCCGAGCCGGGCAGGCCGGAGATGATGAAGAACGCGATCAGGATATCCATCAGGCCGGAGACCAGCATCCAGCTCCAGCGCTCGGACAGCTCCTTGCGGTGCTGCAGCGCGTACATGATGGTCGCCACGCCTTCGGCCAGGAAGTAGGCGCCGACCACCAGAGTGAGCGTCAGAAGGCCTTGCACGGGCCTGGCGAGCAGAATGGCACCGGCACCGATGCCGAGCACGGCCGAGATCAGCGACCACCAGAAGCCCGGCATCTGCCGCGCCCAGAAGGTCACGACCAGCCCGGCAACGCCGGAGATCAGGAACATCCAGCCCAGCATCACGGTGACGGCGATGCCAGCCACCGGCGGCACGATCATCGCCGCGAGACCGAGTACCACCAGCACGATGCCTTCGAACAAGAAGGCCTTCCAGTGCTCGCGCACCGCTTCGCTCATTTGGGTTTGCAGGGTTGCGATGTCATGGGGAAGCGTCATGTTCGTGTTCCTGATGCCGGTAACGAGGGGCGATATGACGCTCCAATTATAGCCAGTGGTAACGAATGACGGGAAAGTTTGTTTGACCGAAGTCAATTTGGCGCGGACATCGCCTGGATGCCGGGCGCCGCGCTGCGCAGCCGGTTGCGGCCCAGGACATAGGCCGTGGTGGTCAGCACCAGCAGGATGATGCCGATCGCGATCGAGACGAAACCGAGCGGGATCAGCACCATGGTGACATTGCGTTCGGGATTGGCGAACCAGTGATGGATCGACGACAGCAGGAAGGCGGTGCCGGCGAAACCAGCGCCGCCGCCGGCCACCAGCAGCGCCCACATGCCGCGCAGCTCGCTGAGCCGCTCGCGCGACACTTCGGTATGTGGGGCGTGGTGCGCGCCGATCCGGCGGACCAGCCGCGCAGCGAGGGCAATGGTGCCGAAGCCGATTAAAAGGCCGGCGGCTTCAAGCACTCGGCGCATCACGCCGTCGATCTCGGGATGCTGCTGCAGCGTCAGCAGCGGCAGGTCGAAGGCGGCGTGCAGCACCACCGGCGCCAGCACGACCAGCAGCGGCGTCCGGACCACCGCAAGGCCGTCGCGGCGGTGGGCGCCAAGCGCCTTGCCGGAGCGTGAGATGGCGATATAGGCGCCGGCGATGACGCCGAGCGCGCCGTGGAACGGCACCGTCAGCACGCTGCGCAGCACCGCCAGCGAGCGCCACATGTCGGGGTATTGCAGGAGGTAGACAAGGTTCTCATAGGCGGCGAAGCCCAGCCCCGCGGCGGCGCCATAGACCACGGTGTCCATCGGGTCCGCCGAGCGCGCCCGCTGGGTCGAGATCGCGAGGATGACGAGGATTTTGACGATTTCCTCCGGCGCGGCAATGCCGCACAGCGCATGCAGCAGCATCGCCAGCGTCGGATTGTCGGTAAGGCCGGAGATCCCGGCGAACAGCGCGCGGGCATAGCCGAGCAGGGAGATGCTGGCAGCGCCCAGCAGGAATGCGGCCCACACCAGCCCGGGCGGTCCCGGCCGCTCGTCGGCGGCAATGACCAGCCACAGCACCAGCAAAGCGGGTGCGACAGCGGCGACGCCGATGACGGTGGGGAGCGATTCGAGCAGGTTCATCTGTGGATAAGTATAGCCGCAGTCCGGCGCCGCAACAGCGCGACTCAACAGCGCGACTCTTGGCGGAGGCGCCGCCAGTGGCGCGGCGTTGCCGCGCAGAGTGGAACGATTCGTCGTCCGGCCGATTGGGCTGTCGAAGTGAACGCTTGAGCAGGACGCAGCCATGACCGACGACGCCCAGAAGCCGCCCTACATCTACGAAGGCGTCGATCCCGTGCCGGAGCCGAAATCGACGATCTCCGAGACGATCGCCGAGGTGTCGGGCACTGTGAAGGACACGGTCCATCGCATCGGCGACGCCATCGAATCCGGCAAGAAGCCCGGGATGCCGCTGAGCATCCTCAGCAACATCGCTAGGGAGGCACCGCTGGGCTCGCTACTGGTGGCGTTCCTGCTCGGCGTCGCCGTGGCGCGGCGGCGCTAGGCCTATCATCCATGCGAGCGGCCGGTGCGGCGTTTCGCTGGACCGAGGGATAGAGGCGTTCGGCTTCAGCCTCTTTGCGCGGCATGCGCAAAGCGGTTTCGTCGCGAGGAGATTTATTTCGTTGATGACGCCAGGAAATACAGAAGGCGGAGATCAACTTTGGCAGCCGGTCGCACGGCAAGTCCCCTGGAAATAACTGGAAACACTGTGATTAACGGGTTGGGAAGCCTTGCTCTGGTATTTTTACCGCGAGGTGAAACATGACCGCCATTTCAAGTTCGACGAACTCGCAAAGCGCCTTGGCCCAGGCCCAGGCAAAGCTCGCCGCCGACCAGGCCGCCAAGGCGTCGGAGGACATCATCAAAACCGATCAAGCGGCCGTGACGGCAGCCACCGCGCAGTCGTCCAGCAACGTGCTTGACGTCCTGGCGTAGGCGCTGCGACGACGCAATCCAGGTCCGGCACCCAAGTGCTGGATCGCTTCGCTCGCAATCGCTGGCGACCGTCTCACGTTGCCTTTGAGATTTTCTTTGCGAGATGCCCCGTCTCGTAATCGCGGCGCAGCTGGCTCAGCGAGGTCTCGTTGAGCTTGAGCAGAATTTCGCTGAGCGTTGCGGTTTCGGGGTGACCGGCCGCAAAGAATTTTCCGTAGATCTTGCGCAGCGTGCCGAGCGTGGTGTTGCCGTGCTTGTGACTGATCTCGCCATCCTTGTTGCGATGGCGCTCATCGAGGGCATGTTTCATGTTTCGCTCCCTGCCGGGGATACGCATGACCTCTCACCTTGAACGATGCAGGTTGCGTCCGGACACGGCAGAGTAGGCGCCGCGCGGCGAATTCGACAAGCGTCCGGGAAGCCCCGGATGAAATTTAGCTGGAGGCGCTCAGCTTCGCGACTTGGCGCGGGAGCGCTGCGCGACCGCTTTGGGGCGGCCTCTGGTCGCCGTGGCATGCGACCTGGACCGTCGCGGCCGCTCCCGGACGGATGGTTGAGTGGCGGCTTCGGAGGCCGCCTGGGTGCTGGCGAAGGATTGCCTGATATTATCGAGCGCGCCGGTGAGGCCGCCGACCTGCTCCGACAGCTTCCTGGTCTCGGCCTGTTGCGCCGCGAGAAGCCTTGTCATTACCACCAACTGATCCTGCACCACCTGCAGCTGATCGATGGATTGTTGCTGCGAATCTTCGAGGCCCTTGGTTTTTTCCACCAGCTGCTCGGAAGCCTGGGCGACTCGGGCCTGGGTGAGGCGGGCGGACGTCACACGTTCCTGTTCGGGCGAGGCGCCGGTCGTGGTGCGCCACAGCGCAATCGAACCGATCCCGAGCACGATGATGCCAAGCACGATCGCAGCCAGCGCGACCGGTTGCGAACCGATCTGCCCGATGGCGCTTTCTCTCGAATCACCCGATGTGGCGTTGATCATGCAAGCTAAAGCCGAATATTCAGCGAAAGTTCCATGTCGAGCGGATGGCAGCGACGTCGTGCGGCACCGCAGTCCACGGACTATTCCGGGCTTATTTGACTAACATTGGACGCGGCAGACGGGAATAGGTTCAGCCATCGAGGCAAATGGTGCTCCCTAGCGGAATCGAACCGCTCTCTCCACCGTGAAAGGGTGGCGTCCTAACCGATAGACGAAGGGAGCAAAAACGTTGGCCTTCGAACAACCCAAACCGGGTCGCTAATGCCGCCGTTTCGCAAGGCTTTCATAAATAGTTCCGCAACATCAAAGCCTTGAAGCTGATCTGGTCGCGGGCCGCACCGAACCAAAGCGAATTGATTTGGCGACAGCGGCCGAACGTATAGTGGCGTTTGTGCGGGGGGGCAAGTCGTCTGCCGCAACATCCTGCCCGCGCCGCGCCGGGGCCGGCGCATGGTCGTTTTTCGGCATTTTCCGTATTATCGCAACGCTTCCTAAAGCATGGCGGGCGTAGCTTCGCGGTCTGGAGCGGTGCAATGGCTGTAACGAAAAAACGCGACGTGCGCCGGTCGGTGCAACAAGCCGGCTGGATTACGCTGGACGGCGGATTCGCGGCGCGGCAGTGCACTGTGCTGGATGTGTCGGCCACCGGAGCCAAGATCGTGGTCGACGACCCCACCTCAGTGACGCCCAGGGTTCGGCTGGCATTTTCGCGCGACGCGCGCACCGGTCGCCACTGCGAAGTGGTCTGGCGCCGCGGCAAGACGCTCGGCGTCCGCTTCGTCAGCTAGTTTCGAGCCGCGCGGTGCGGCCGGACATCGTCATTCCCGTGCTGATGGGCTGCGCACTGCTGTGGTGGATCGGCCGCGGCATGGGCTGGAGCACACGGCTGGTGGTCGCCGCGCTCACGCTATTGCTGATCGTCGGCATTCTGCTGCTGGAGCGCTCGCTGCAGTAGCGCTCACGACATCGGCGGCGCGACGAATTCCTGGAAGCCGGGCCTGGCGGAGATCCGCTCGAACCAGCGCTGCAGATGCGGCAACTTTGGCTTGCTGACGCCCTCGACGCCGAGCCAGCGCCGCGCATAGGCGCCGACAGCGATATCGGCGAGGCTGAGGTGCTGGCCTTCGAGATAGTCGCGGCCTTGGAGCTGGCGATCGATGATGCGCCATTGCACCGCGGCGGTATCGGCGGCCTGCTGCATCGCCGTCATGTCGCGCTCTGCCGGCGGCGTCCGCACCAGTCCCCAGAACAACGGCCGCTCCACCGGCTGCAGCGTCGACAGTGTCCAGTCGAGCCAGCGCTCCATGCCGGCTCGAATCCTGGGATCGGCGGGATACAGCGTGGAGTCATGGCCGTGGGTGAGTGCGATGTAGCGCATGATGGCGTTGGATTCCCACAGCGCGAAATCACCATCAAGCAGCGTCGGCACGCGACCGTTCGGATTCATCGCCAGATAATCAGCGTCGCCATTGCGGCCATACTGCATGCCGGCATCGATGCGCTCATAGGCGACACCGAGTTCGCGGCAGCACCACAGCACTTTCTGCACATTGACCGAATTGGCGCGGCCCCAGATCTGCAGCGATGAATGAGCTGACGGCACGATGGCTTTCCTTACATGGCATGTTTCAGAGCGCGCGCAGGTTTAGCCATCAACACGCGCTCGCTGCAAGCCGCATTCGCGTGTGCGCAACGCAAAAAAATCAGGCCCCGCGCGAGCGGAGCCTGATCTCAAAACGATTCAGCCTTGATGATGGAAGTCTGGTGTCAGCGACCGAAGAACAGCCACAAAAGAATGATCACCGGAATCGGCACACCCAGCAGCCAAAGTAAAAGTCCGCGTCCCATCGTCGTCGCCTCCATGAAAATAACTTCACATCATGAACGCGACACCCTGCATCCTGTTCCGCCGGACGCGGATGACGACAAACTGTTTTGCTATCACCAATGTCCGGTGTTGGGCATGGACGTCCAAGGCTCCTGCGGCGGCAGCGCGTCGCCCTTCTGCAGCAGTTCGATGGACTGCAGATCGGGCGAGCGCACAAACGCCATCTGGCCGTCGCGCGGCGGGCGGTTGATGGTAATGCCGAGCTTCATCAGCCGGTCGCAGGTCGCGTAGATGTCGTCGACCTCATAAGCGAGGTGGCCGAAGTAGCGATCCTCGCCGTATTTCTCTTCGTCCCAGTTGTAGGTCAGCTCCACCAGCGGCGCGCCGCGGCCCTTGGCCTGCGCCAGCAGACCTTCGTCTTCGGCGGCGCACAAAAACACCAACGTGAACTTTGCTTTCTCGTTGTCGATGCGGCGGACTTCCTTCAGCCCAAGCGCGTCGGCATAGAATTTCAGCGCGGCGTCCAGATTGCGGACGCGAAGCATGGTGTGGAGGTAGCGCATGTCGGATCTCCCCGTTGGGATGTGGCGGATGGGTCGAGGCGCTGGATAGCAGAAGAATGCGGGAAGGGGCAGGGTGGTGGCGCGTCAATCGTCGTCACGTTGTTCTGACCAGCAAAAAGCCCCGCCTGGGGAAGCGGGGCTCTTCTGTCTGGGGTGAGCGCTTGGAGTCGCTCGACAGGTAGACGCGTCAGTCGGCTAAAGGTTCAAATAAAAGAACCCGCGTCGCGGCGGGCTTGCGTGCTTTACGGTCACGTCTCTGGCTCGAGACGGTCGACATCTGCGACCGCCAGAATCATCCCCCGGTGTTCGAACCCCGTCAGCCGACGCTGCGTCCAATCGCTGAAAGGGAGTGCCGATGGCTGAATATAGTGGAATGACCGTCAACGATCGTCTGGTGATGTCCGGGATGCACATCAACTTCGATGAGACGGCAAAGCAGCGCGACAGAACCAAGATGATTCAAATTCTGGTGGCGCTCGAAATGTCGGAAAAAGGCGCCGCGGCGGTCGCCGATGCGATTTTGGCCGATCCCGCAAAATACGGATTGTAGTCGGCGGGCGGGCGGCGGCTCCACAGATCGCCTGAGCTTCAAACCTTCTTGTCCAGCGCCGATGATGGCTGGTTGCGGTCGTCGCCCTCTTCGTAGGCTTTGCGGGCCAGCAGATAATCCCATGCGCCCGTGCGCAAGGGCAGGCGCCCATAGGGAAGCGGGTTGGGCTTGAGATCCTGGGGCTGTGTGACGAGCGCTGTGACCATGACGCTTCAACGCCGTGCCGGGCCCAAGGTTGTTCAGGACCGTCCGAAACGGTTAAGGCCGGCTTTCCGCGATTGATACTTTTCTCGCGGTTTGTCGATGAGCTTCCAGTAGGCGGCCATATCCTCACCCGCTGCTCGCCACCAGCCGTAGCCCCGGCTTCAAGACGTCCTCCAGTTCTTGCGCCAGTTGCAACACGCGCGGATCTATCGAGCGCATCGCACAAACGGAGAACTGGTTGATCGATCGGGCGAGGGCTTCGCGTTCTTCGCGGGTACGCGTCAGCTGCGGGCTTGAAAGCCGCAACACCATCTGGCCGAGATTCACCAGCAATTCGTCGAGCGCCTTTTCGATCCTGGCGATGTTTTCAATCATGCAAAACTCCCCTGCTTGAACGACTGCCGGCTTCAACGACACACCGCTCATGATCCGTGGAAAAGCGCCGCTT
>JAQGKA010000588.1 GCA_028290355.1 Tardiphaga sp.
ACGGCCTGGATGACCGCCGCAAGCGGCTGCTGTTTCGCTGCTGGCATCGCGGCATCCGCGAGATGGACCTGATTCTCGGCCGCTTCGCCGATGCCGAGATCGGCATCCTCGCCGATCTCGAACTGACGCAGCTCGAACATCTGATCGACCTGCCGGATCCCGACCTCTATTCGGCCTTCGCCGGCGAGGCGCAGCTGGCGCCGGAATATCTCACGCCGCTGTTCGACCGCATCAAGACGTTTCGCAATCTGGACAAGCCCGCATGAAGGCGCCGACCGTATCTCCCGCGGCGCAGCTGGCGCCCGGCCGCGCGCTGACCTTTGCCAATGTTGCCGAGGGTGCCGAAGGCCTGATCATCTCCGATCTCGCCCGCGCCGTCGCGGCGCGGCCAAAACCGCCGGCGGTTAGCCTCGCAGTGGTCTGTCGCGATGGCACCCGCATGCAGAATCTGGCGCGGGCACTGGAGTTCTTCGCGCCGGACCTTGCGGTGATGCAGTTTCCGGCCTGGGACTGTCAGCCCTATGACCGCGTCTCGCCGCATGGTGCCGTGCTGGCGCAACGGCTGACCACGCTCGCCCGATTGTCGCGCCTGAAGGGCAGCGAGAAGCCGCTGATCGTGCTCACCACCGTCAACGCCATCGTCCAGCGGGTGCCGGCGCGCGAAGTCGTCGCGGCACAGGCGTTGTCAGTGGCGCCGGGCCATGTGGTGCCGATGGACTCCATCGTCGCCTGGCTGGAGCACAACGGTTACAACCGCTCCGGCACCGTGCGCGAGCCCGGCGAATACGCTGTGCGCGGCGGTATCCTCGATCTGTTTCCCGCCGGCCTCGATCAGCCCGTGCGGTTCGACTTCTTCGGCGACAGCCTGGAATCGATCCGGACCTTCGATCCCGAAACCCAGCGCACCCATCTCGACATGCGCGCGCTCGATCTGGTGCCGATCTCGGAATTCCAGTTGGTCACCGAGACCATCAAGCGTTTTCGCATGGGCTATGTGGCGACTTTCGGCGCGCCCGAGCGCGACGATCAGCTTTACGAAGCCGTCAGCGAAGGCCGCCGCCATCCCGGCATGGAGCACTGGCTGCCGCTGTTCCAGGAACGGATGGACACGCTGTTCGACTATCTCGACGGCACGCCGATCGCCATCGAGCCGGAAGGCGAAGCTGCCGCCAGCGAACGCTTCAAGCAGATCACCGACTATTACGAGGCGCGCAGGGAAGCCATGGGTATTCCCGGCGGTGGCGCGCTGTACAAGCCGTTGCCGCCGGACCGGCTCTATCTGACATCAGACGAATGGCAAGACCGCCTCACTGACGTCGCGCTGGCCCGACTGACGCCGTTCGCGGTGCCGGAGCAGAGCGCGGGCGTGGTCGATGCCGGCGCGCGGGCCGGCCGCAATTTCGTGCCGGAGCGCGCGGACTCGTCGATCAACGTGTTCGCTTCGGTCGTGGCGCATATCGAGGCGCTGCAGAGCGCGCGCAAAAAGGTCGTCGTCGCGCTGTGGAGCGAAGGCTCGCGCGACCGCATGGGCAGCATGCTCAAGGACCACAAGCTGCTCAACACCACTTCGGTCAATTCCTGGCGCACCGTGCTGGCGACGCCGCGCAACCAGACCATGTTGGCGGTGGTCGGCATGGAATCCGGCTTCGAAACCGACCAGATCGCCGTCATCAGCGAGCAGGACATTCTCGGCGACCGGCTGGTGCGGCCGCGCAAGGCCAGCCGCAAGCTCGACAACTTCATCTCCGAAGTCACCAGCCTCGCGGCCGGCGACATCGTCGTCCATGTCGAACACGGCATCGGCCGTTTCGTCGGACTGCAGACGCTGCAGGTTGCCGGCGCGCCGCATGACTGCCTCGAACTGCGCTACGCCAACGAAACAAAGCTGTTCCTGCCGGTCGAGAACATCGAGCTGCTGTCGCGCTACGGCTCCGACACCACCAATGTCGAACTCGACAAGCTCGGCGGCTCCGGCTGGCAGGCCCGCAAGGCCAAGCTGAAGAACCGGATTCGCGAGATCGCCGGCGAGCTGATCAAGATCGCGGCCGAGCGGCACCTGCGCGAAGCGCCGAAGACCTCGGTGCAGCCGCATCTCTATGACGAGTTTTGCGCGCGCTTTCCCTATGAGGAAACCGAGGACCAGCAGTCCGCGATCACCGCGGCGCTGCAGGATCTCGAAAGCGGCCGCCCGATGGACCGGCTGGTCTGCGGCGACGTCGGCTTCGGCAAGACCGAGGTGGCGCTGCGCGCGACCTTCGCCGTTGCCCTTGAGGGCAAGCAGGTCGCCGTGGTGGTGCCGACCACGCTGCTGGCGCGCCAGCATGCCAAGAACTTTACGGAGCGCTTTCGCGGTTTTCCGGTGAACGTGGCGCAGGCCTCGCGGCTGGTGACACCGAAGGACATGACGCAGGTGAAGAAGGGCCTTGCGGAGGGCACCGTCGATATCGTCGTCGGTACCCATGCGCTGTTGGGCAAGTCGATCAAGTTCAAGGACCTTGGCCTCGTCGTGGTCGACGAGGAGCAGCATTTCGGCGTCACCCACAAGGAACGCCTGAAGCAGATGCGGGCCGACGTCCACGTGCTGACGCTATCAGCCACGCCGATTCCGCGCACGCTGCAGCTGGCGTTGACCGGCGTCCGCGATCTCTCGATCATCGCATCGCCCCCGGTCGATCGCCTCGCGGTGCGCACCTTCGTGGCGCCGCACGATCCGCTGATGATCCGCGAGGCGCTGCTGCGCGAGCGCTATCGCGGCGGGCAGGCGTTCTATGTGGTGCCGCGGATCGACGATCTCGCGGAGGTGAAGGATTTCCTCGACAAGCATGTGCCGGAGATGAAGGTCGCGGTCGCCCATGGCCAGATGGCGCCGACGATCATCGAGGACATCATGTCGGCGTTCTACGACGGCAAATACGACGTGCTGCTGTCGACCACCATCGTCGAGTCCGGTCTCGACATTCCCACCGCCAATACGCTGATCGTGCATCGCGCCGACATGTTCGGCCTGGCGCAGCTGTATCAGCTGCGCGGCCGCGTCGGACGCTCCAAGCTGCGCGCCTATGCGCTGTTCACGCTGCCGGCGCAGGCCAAGATCACCGCCCATGCCGAACGACGCCTCAAGGTGCTGCAGTCGCTGGAAACGCTCGGCGCGGGCTTCCAGTTGGCGTCGCACGATCTCGATATCCGCGGCGCCGGCAATCTGCTTGGCGAGGAACAGTCCGGCCACATCAAGGAAGTCGGCTTCGAGCTGTACCAATCGATGCTGGAGGAGGCGATTCTTAACCTCAAGGCCGGCGTGTCCGAACCGGTCGCGGATCGCTGGTCGCCGCAGATCACCGTCGGCATGCCCGTACTGATCCCGGAAGATTTTGTCGCCGATCTCGCGGTGCGGCTGTCGCTGTACCGCCGGCTCGCCGATCTCGAAACCGACGACGAGATCGAGAATTTCGCCGCGGAGCTGCGCGACCGTTTCGGCGTGCTTCCCGACGAAGTCCGCTATCTCTTCAAGATCGCCGCGATCAAGGCCTATTGCCGCCGCGCCAATGTGGAGAAGGTCGATGCCGGCCCGAAGGGGGCGGTCATCAGTTTCCGCGACAACAAGTTCGCGCAGCCGGATCGGCTGGTGTTCTTCATCCGCCAGTATGGCCAGGCCGCCAAGGTGCGTCCGGACATGAAGGTGGTGTTCCTGCAGGACTGGGAGACGCCGGAAGAGCGCCTCGAAGGCGCCACCGAAATTCTGCGCGCGCTGGCCAATCTGGCGGAGAACAAGAAGGCGGCATAACAAAACGGCCGCCGGCATTTCTGCCGCCGGCCGATTGTTACCAAGGCGCCGGGCTTACTTCGGATACTTGAATTCCGGAGCCGCCTTCAGTGCTTCCTTGGTGGTGTTCATCGTGGCCAGCCACTTGTTGGCCTTGCTGTCGTAGCGGACGTTGACCGAGGACGGCGAGACGGCGACGTAATGATCGCCCATGCCGAGGAAGCCGCCGACCGAGAGGATCAGCGCATCGACCTGATGATTCTTGATCGCGAGATCGCTGATCTCGCCGATCGATTCATCCTTCTGGTTATAGACGTTCATGCCCTTGAGCTTCGAGCTGAACATTTCATCCTTCGACACCGTCGAGAATTTTGCGTCGGCCGGAGCGTTGCCAGTGGTCGTCGTGCTGGTCTGCGCCAGAACCGGCGTGGCGAGCAGAGCGAGCGAAGCGGTGATCAGTGCAAGTTTCTTCATCGTATGTCCTCCGTTGTAACGACGGACCTACAATGCGACGTGGGAACATTCGTTCCGGACTTTAATTTCGGAACCTTATGACGCCACGCGACGCGCGACATCCTCGTGCAGCCGCGCCAGGATCGACTTCGCGGTGTCGCTGGGCAGCAGCGTCGCCAGCGTGACATGTGGATCGTTGCGGGCATCGCGCTTCGGGCCGTGCATGGTGTGCTTCATCACGCTGGACAGCCGCTTGGCGATCATGTGGGCGCTGCGCAGATCGGCCTCGGCGAACACCACGACGATCGAGCCGTCGGCCTGCAGCGTGCCGAAATCC
>JAQGKA010000600.1 GCA_028290355.1 Tardiphaga sp.
CAATGGCGGCGGTCGCAAGGTTCGCGCGTCGGAGCATCGCCATAACCGGCTGATCAGCAGGATCAGGGCCGAGGTCGAGGGTGTATTTGCTACGCTGAAGCGATGGATGGGCTTCGACTGCGTGCGCAACCGTGGACTGCCCAAGAACAGCGCCCACCTCAATCTGGTGGCGCTCGCCTACAACATGCGGCGATCGCTGAAACTCGCCAACTGAGCGGCGGCCCGGCCGAAAAGGCCGAGCCGACGTCACTCGCGCAGCCATCGACAATCAAAACCTTCCCCAACCCCGCGCCGAAGGCCCGTTCCGCCAATTACGCAACGATCCCCCTTGCGGGGAGGGTGGCCGGCCGTCAGGCCGGTCCGGTGGGGGTACCAAGCTCCTGAGTCCGCGGCACCCCCACCCCGGCCTCCGACGTCAGCGATGCTCCGCATCGCTTCGCTCGGCCGACCCTCCCCGCAAGGGGGAGGGAGACCATGCGCGCCTTCGCGCCACACTTGCCGACTACTCCGCCGCCTCGAGCTTCGGCCGCCGCGGCCGGATCACCGGGACCGGCGGATCATAGGCCTGGATCGGCGGCAGGTTGCCGGTGAATTTCTCGACATTCACGGTGGTGAGCTGGCCGGTGCAGCCCTGCGCGAGGCGGGAGGTGCCGGTGTCGCGCGTCAGCACGTTCGGATTGCCGTGCACGCACAGCGACTTCTCCTCGCGCGGATCTTCCGGATCGTACCAGGCGCCGGTCGGCAGCTGCACCACGCCGGCCATCACGTCCTCCGTCACCACGACGGCGGCGAGACACGAGCCGCGCGGGTTGAACAGCCTGATGATGTCGCCGTCCTTGATGCCGCGAGCGTCTGCGTCCACCGGATGCATGCGCGCGACTTCGCGCCCGCGGCGCTTCTCGGCGCCGCTGTGGCCGCCGAAGTCGAGCTGGCTATGCAGCCGCGACGCCGGCTGGTTGGCGACCAGCTGCAGCGGGCTCACCTCATCG
Source organism: Tardiphaga sp. (assembly GCA_028290355.1). Classification (GTDB taxonomy): domain Bacteria; phylum Pseudomonadota; class Alphaproteobacteria; order Rhizobiales; family Xanthobacteraceae; genus Tardiphaga. The sequence goes on from JAQGKA010000600.1 coordinate 990, forward strand.
ACCATATCTTCCGGCGGCAGCCAGGCGGGATGGCCGGGGCAGTCCTCGTAATTGAAGCTGGCAATGGTTTGCGAATAGATCTCGATCTTGCCGCTGGTGGTCGGCAGTGGCTTGCCCTCGGGATCATCGCGGAACGCGCGCAGCGTGCCGCCATCCAGCGGTAGCTGCGGCAGGATCACTTCGCCGGCGGCCCAGAAGGCGTCGAAGTCCGGCGCGTCGAGTCCCTTGGCTTTGAGTCCGTCGTAGGTCGGTTTGTAGAGATGCTGCAGCCACTCGCGCGGTGTGCGGCCTTCGGTGAATTCAGCTGTGCGGCCGAGGCGTTCGGACAGGCCAGTGAAGATCGCATAGTCGTCGCGGGCTTCGCCGAACGGTTCGGCCATCTGGTGCATCGCCACCATCATCGGATCGGTCTGCGAACTGCCGATGTCCTCGCGCTCCAGTGTCATGGTGCAGGGAAGAACGAAATCGGCATGGCGCGTGGTCGCGGTCCAGGCGAGGTCATGCACCACCAGCGTGTCGACCTGCGCAAACGCCTTGCGCAGCCGGTTGAGATCCTGATGGTGATGGAACGGATTGCCGCCGGCCCAGTAGACCAGCTTGATGTCCGGATAGGTCATGTGTGCGCCGTTGTATTCGAACGGCGCGCCGGGATTGAGCAGCATGTCACTGACGCGCGCCACCGGAATGAATTCGCTCACGCCGTTCTTGCCCTGTGGCAGGCCGGCGATCGGCACGGCATTCTGGCGGCGCCCGTAATTGGCGATAGCGCCAAGTGCATAGCCAAAGCCGCCGCCGGGCAGTCCCGACTGGCCGAACATCGCCGAGAGCACCGAGGCCATCCACACCGGCTGCTCGCCGTGTTTTGCCCGCTGCAGCGAATGGGCGACTACGAACAGCGCGCGCTTGCCGGGCAGCCGTCGCGCCAGCGCAACAATCTGTTCGGCCTTCAGCCCGGTGATCGCAGCGGCCCAGGCGGCATCCTTCGGCTGGCCGTCGCTGCGGCCCATCAGATAGTTCTCGAACACATCCCAGCCATGGGTGTGGCTGTCGAGGAAGGCGCGATCACGGGTGCCGTCCATCACGGCGGTATGCGCGATGCCGAGCATCAGTGCCACGTCGGTGCCGGGACGCGCGGCGACCCAGTCCTGGTTCACTTCATCCGGCAGATCGCTCTTCAGCGGTGAGATCAGCACGAGTTCGCCACCACGCTTGCTCAGCGCGATCATGTCGCGATGTTCGGTGTGCTTGCTGATGCCACCGCCGGCAACGCGCGAATTCTTGGTGTTCATGCCGCCGAAGGCAAGAATGATATCGGTGTGCTCGACGATCTCATCCCAGCCGATATTGCGGCGGGTCATGTCTTCGTAGTTGCCGAGGATATGCGGAATCAGCACTGTGGAGGCGCCGGCACTGTAGCTGTTGACCGAGCGTACATAGCCGCCAAGCGCGACATTCAGGAAGCGATGGATCTGGCTCTGCGCGTGATGGAAGCGCCCCGCGCTCGACCAGCCGTAGGAGCCGCCATAGATCGCCTTGGCGCTGTAAGTATCCTTGACGCGCTTCAACTCGCCGGCGAGCAGGTCGAGCACCTCGTCCCATTCCATCTCGACGAATTCATCGCGGCCACGACGGTCATCCGGGCCGGGACCGTTTTCGAGCCAGCCGCGACGGACCATCGGCTTGGCGATGCGCGCCTTGTGACGCAGCGCTTCGGGAAAATTCTGGATGATCGGATTCGGATCGGGATCGATCGGGTGCGGTGTGATGACGAGCTTGCCGTCGACCCATTGACCGGAAAAGGCACCCCAGTGCGAGCTGTGCGATTTCTTGGCATTGTCGTTCGGCTGCTTCGTCATGCCCGGCCCTTCGGTAGCGCGTGGTCAATTCAATGCTTTTGTCCATAAAGCACGGGAACGGCTGAGTCGACGATGACTTCGACAAGGCTGACGCCCGGATGCTGCAGGCCACGCGCCAGCGCCGGCGCGAGATGCGCCGCATTGCTTACGCGAACGGCATCGCAGCCCATTCCCTCGGCAAGTTTAACGAAGTCTAAACCGGGGAGGTCGAGGCCGGGAACATTGCGGACCTGCATCACCTGGCTGAAGGAACGCATTGCACCGTAGCCGGAATTGTTGATTACGACGACAGTGAGCGGCAGCTTGCGCTGCGCTGCGGTCCACAGCGCCTGGATCGAATACATTGCCGAGCCATCGCCGATCAGGCACACGGTGCGGCGATCGGGATAGCCCAGCGCCATGCCGACCGAGGCGGGCAGGCTGTGGCCGAGGCCGCCGGACGCCATGGTATAAAAGCTGTCCTGGCCGCGCATCGGTAAAAATTTCTGCATTGCCGGGCGATGCGAGGGCGCTTCTTCCACTAGCATCGCGTCTGATGGCATGGCCCGCGAAAGCGTGTGTAGCAGGAAATCTATCGGGATCGGATCAGCGGCATCAGGCGGCGGCGGCAGGATGCGGCCTGGGGCTGCGGCGCGTTTTGTTTCCGGCAACAGTGAGAGCAGCAGCGTCAGCGCCGGCTTCATGGTGGCGATGATGCTGGTGCCGATCGGGGCCACGGCGGCGGAGGTGGTATCGTCGGTGATCTGGAAGATCGCGGTGTCGCCGTCGAAGATCGAGGCATGGCCTTCGACGTGGAAGGTGAACACCGGCGCGCCGATTACCACTACCAGATCGTATTCGCGCAACGCGTCGGAGAGCTGCGCCGGCGAGGCGTGCAGGAAGCCGGCGAATTGCGGATGCCGCTCCGGAAAACTGCAGCGTGCCGAGAACGGGCTGACCCACACCGCGGCCTTAGTTTTCTCCGCGACCTGCACCATCAGCTCCACGGCCTCGGCGCGATCCACGCCGGGACCGACGATCAAAGCGGGCTTCTTGCTCTTGCTGAGCGCGACCACCAGTTCGTGCATCGCGTTCGCGTCGGGGCCAAGTTCGCGGCTGACCTGGCGCGCGGCGATCGGCTGTGCCGGATGGGTCCAGTCGTCGATCGGCACCGAGACAAAGGTCGGGCCGCAGGGTGGCTGCATCGCCACGTAGTACGCGCGCGCGATCGCGGCCGGAACGTCTTCGGCGCGAGCAGGCTCGACGCTGAACTTCACATAGGGCCGCGGAAATTCCGAGGCGCGCTCGGCGTAGAGGAACGCCTGCAGCGGCAGGATGCTGCGCGCCTGCTGGCCGGCCGTAATCACCATCGGGGTCTGGTTGCGATGCGCGGTGTAGATGTTGCCGAGCGCGTGGCCAACGCCGGCCGCGGAATGCAGGTTGACGAAGGACGCATTGCGCGTCGCCTGCGCATAGCCATCGGCCATGCCGATTACCGAGGCTTCTTGCAGGCCCAGCACGTAGTCGATGTCGTCCGGCCAGTCGCTGAGGAACGGCAGTTCGGTGGAGCCGGGATTGCCGAACACCTTCTTGATGCCGAAGGCGCGGATGAGGTCGAGGGTCGCATCCTTGACGCTGACCGCAGCGCGGGCGCTCTTTGATTTTTCGCGGGCCAATGGTGTTTCCTCAAAATACAGGCGGTGATCCGCCACGCGTTTTCGTTGCCCGATCAATCGGGGCGAAACGGCTTTGAGTCAACTATACCGGCAACCTACCAGACCGCGGTGGCCTTCATGGTCGGCGCGCCCGCCGCGTTGGCGGTCCAGACGTCGAATCCGGCTTCGTTGTCATTGGCGTTGACCGAGAATTCGGCGCCGTCGAATAGCGGCTGCACGCCGCGGTAGCTGAAGGTTTTTGGCGCCTTGCCGCCATGCAGCTTGGCGGAAAACTCCACCAGCAAAGCGGCCTGCATCGGGCCGTGGAACACGAGGCCGGGATAGAACTCGACCTTGGTGACATAGTCGCGGTCGTAGTGGATGCGGTGGCCGTTGAAGGTCAGCGCGGAATAGCGGAACAGCAGCACGGGATCGGCGAAATGCGTCTCGCGATGTTTGGCAGCGGGCACTTCCGCCGGCGCCGGCGCAGCGGGCGCCATGCTGGTCGGCATGTCCCGGTAGACGATGTCCTGGCGCTCGCGGATGGCGAGGCCGCGCGGTGTGGTGATGAGATGCTCAACGGACACGAAGCACAGGGCGCCGGTCGAGCCGGTCTTCAGCGTGACGTCGAGAATTTTCGACGATCGCGTGACGACGTCGCCGACGCGCAACGTATCCAGAAATTCGAGCTGGCCGCCGGCCCACATTCGGCGCGGGAGTGGCACCGGCGGCAGGAATCCGCCGCGCGCGGGATGGCCGTCGGAGCCTAGCTGGTCCATCGGTGCGACGGGCTGCGCCAGGCACCAGTGCGTGGTGAAGGGCGCGATGTCGCCCGGCTGCGGCTGGCCGATATCGAGAAACAAAATGGCGCGCAGGCCCTTGACCAGTTGCGCGGTGACCACGTCGGAGGCCTCGTCGGTGCGGCCGATCCATGTCCGGAGATGATCGAGATCGAGTTTTTCGGTCATGGCTGGCTTCCCGTTACTTCTGAACTTCGCCGATATCAGGCACGGCGCCGTAGTCGCGCGGCGCATCGATGAAGATCGCGGCCGGCGCGGGATAGGCGACGTCGCCGTTCGGCGTGCCCACGGTGATGCGGCGCAGATGCGGATGCACGGCGAGATCGGCCATGGTGTTGACCTCGGCGAAGGCGATGTCGGCGTCGGACAAGCGCTGCAGCAAGGCGTCGCGCGTCAGGCTGGCGAAAATGTCGCCGACCGCCTGGTCGGTGAGTTTGCGGTTGCGGACGCGCTCGACCATGTTGACGAAGCGCGGATCGCCGGCCAGCGCCGGCTGGCCGAGCACGTCGGCGCAGAGTTTCTTCCACTCGCGCTCGCTCTGGATCGAAATCAGGATGTCCTTGCCGTCCTGCGAGCGAAACACGCCGTAAGGCGCGATGGAGGGATGGGCGAGGCCCATGCGCTGCGGCGGGTTGCCGGCTTCGGCATTGAGCAGCGGCACCGTGAGCCAGTCGGCCATCACGTCGAACATGGAGATCCGGATGTCGGCGCCCTGGCCGTTGACGGAGCGGCCGATCAGGGCTTCGAGGATCGAGGCATGCGCGGTGGCGCCGGTGGCGACGTCGACGATGGAGACGCCGACGCGGGACGGGCCGTCCGGTCCGCCGGTGATGGAGGCAAGCCCGCTCTCCGCCTGGATCAGGAGATCATAGGCCTTGCGATGCGCGTAGGGGCCGTCGTCGCCGTAGCCGGAGATGGTGCAGCAGATCAGCCGCGGATAATCCTTGCGCAGGCGTTCCAGCGTGAAGCCGAGCTTGTCCATCGAGCCCGGTTTCAAATTCTGGATCAGCACGTCGGCGGTGGCGATCAGCTCCTCGAGGGAACGGCGGCCTTCCGGCGTGGCGAGATCAATGACCACGGAATCCTTGCCGCGATTGAGCCAGACGAAATAGCTGCTCTGGCCTTTCGCCGCGGCGTCGTAGCCCCTGGCGAAATCGCCTTCGGGACGCTCCACCTTGATGACGTGGGCGCCGGCATCCGCCAGCCGCGAACTGCAGAATGGCGCGGCCACCGCCTGTTCGACGGCGATGACGGTCAGTCCTTCAAGCGGCAGCATGTTGTGTACTCAGTAGGAGCGCGGCATGCCGAGCACGTGCTCGGCGACATAGGACAGGATCAGGTTGGTCGAGATCGGCGCCACCTGATACAGCCTTGTCTCGCGGAACTTGCGCTCGACGTCGTACTCCTCGGCAAAGCCGAAGCCGCCAAAGGTCTGCACGCAGGCGTTAGCCGCGTCCCAGGACGCATCGGCCGCGAGCATCTTGGCCATGTTGGCCTCGGCGCCGCAGTCGAGACCCGCCTCGTATTTGCGGGTGGCTTCCTTGACCATCAACTCGGCGGCGCGCATCGCGGCATAGGCCTTGGCGATGGGAAACTGGATGCCTTGATTTTGGCCGATCGGGCGGCCGAACACGACGCGCTCCTTGGCATAGGCTGATGCCTTGGCGATGAACCATTTGGCGTCGCCAACGCATTCCGAGGCAATCAGGATGCGCTCGGCATTCATGCCGGACAGGATGTAGCGAAAGCCCTTGCCCTCCTCGCCGATCAGATTTTCCGCGGGCACCTTGAGGTCGGTGAAGAACACTTCGGTGGTGGCGTGGTTCATCATGGTGCGGATCGGGCGGATCTCGAGGCCGTTGCCCTTGGCTTCCTTCATGTCGACGATGAACACCGACAGGCCGTCGGTTCGCTTGGCGGACTGGTCCTTCGGCGTGGTACGCGCCAGCAGGATCATCAGGTCGGAATGTTCGGCGCGGCTGGTCCAGATCTTCTGGCCGTTGACGATGTAGCCGTTGTTGCCGTCCTTCTTGGCGAAGGTCTTCAGCGACGTGGTGTCGGTCCCTGACGTGGGCTCGGTGACGCCGAAGGCCTGCAGGCGGACTTCGCCGGTCGCGATCTTCGGCAGCCACTGCGCCTTCTGCGCATCGCTGCCATGCCGCAACAGCGTGCCCATCGTATACATCTGCGCGTGGCAACCGCCGCCATTGCAGCCGGCGCGCTGGATCTCTTCCAGGATCGCCGCCGCGGCGGACAGTTTTAGTCCGGAGCCGCCGTATTCCTCGGGGATCAGCACCGAGAGATAGCCGGCTTCCGTCAGCGCGTCGACGAAGGCTGAGGGATAGGCCATCTCGCGATCGAGCTTGCGCCAGTATTCGCCGGGAAACTGTGCACACAGTTTTGCGACGGCATCGCGGATGTCATGGAACTCGTCCTGTTCCGCGGCTTGGTTCTTCATCAAAGGCCGATATTCTCTCGCGTGGAATTTGTCAGGAAATGCGAACGGGCAAAGACTCGTAGCCTTTGACAAAGCTCGAATATACCCGCTTGGGCTCTCCGACAACCTCGATATTGTCAAAGCGCTTCAGCATTTCCTCCCACACGATCTTCAGCTGCAATTCGGCCAACCGCATGCCGACGCAGCGGTGGATGCCGAAGCCGAAGGAGAGGTGGGTCCGCGGCCGTGCCCGGTCGATGATGAAATCGTTCGGCTTCTCGATCATCTCCTCGTCGCGGTTGCCGGAGACGTACCACATCACCACGCGATCGCCTTTTTTGATGGTCTTGCCGCCGAGTTCGGTATCGATCAGCGCCGTGCGGCGCATATGCGCCAGCGGCGTCTGCCAGCGGATCACCTCGGGTACCATGGTGTCGATCAGGGCCGGATTGTCGCGCAGTTTCTGGTACTGATCCAGATTCTCGTTCAGGGCCAGCACCGAGCCGGTCATGGTGTTGCGGGTGGTGTCGTTGCCGCCGACGATCAGCAGGATGATGTTGCCCATCAAGGTGTCGGGATCCATGTAACGGGTCGCGTCGCTGTGCGCCATCATCGAGATCAGGTCATTCCGCGCCTCGGAATTAACGCGCTCGTTCCAGAGATTGCTGAAATAAGCGGCGCACTCATCCATCTCGCGGCGGCGCTCCTGTTCGGAGGAGACGATGCCGCTCTTCGGCAGCGCCGTGGAGACGTCGGACCAGCGGGTCAGCTTGCGACGCTCTTCCCAGGGGAAATCGAACAGGGTCGCCAGCATCTGTGTCGTCAGTTCGATCGAGACGCGCTCGACGAAATCGAAGGTCTCGTTGCGGGGCAGCGCGTCGAGCACCTTACAGACCCGCCCGCGGATCAGCACGGCCAGTTCGTCGAGATGTTTTGGCGTGAACATCGGCGACACGGTCTTGCGTTGTGGGCCGTGCTTCGGCTCGTCCATCGCGATGAAGCTCGGCCAGTCGTAACCTTCCGGGACGTCGCGGATCGCGATGCCGCCATGCTTGACGTCGGACGAAAAGATGCCGGCATTGGTATCGACATGCATGATGTCGTTGTACTTGGTCACCGACCAGTAGGGCTCAATCGGCGCGTTGGTGCAGTAATGCACCGGCTCTTCCTTGCGCAGCCGTTCGAAATACGGCCACAGCGTGTCGTTCTGGAATAGCCGGGGCGCGCCGGGATGGAAATCCTTCAGCGGCATGGCATAGGCGGCCTCGCGCGCGAGGCGCTGGACTTCCGCCTTGTCAGTGTTGATTCTGGCTTGAATATTCATGGTATCAATACCCTCAAAGTGCCGTTGCAGGCTCGTTCAGCCGGCAATCCGCACCGGCAGCGTTTCATAGCCTTTGACGAAACTCGAATAGACCCGCTTCGGTTCACCGACGACTTCGATATTGTCGAAGCGCTTGAGGATTTCCTCCCAGACGATCTTCAACTGAAGTTCGGCAAGTCTGAGGCCGACGCAGCGGTGAATGCCGAAGCCGAACGACAGATGCCGGTTCGGCCTGATACGGTCGATAATGAATTCGTTCGGACGTTCGATGACCTCTTCGTCGCGGTTGCCCGAGACGTACCACATCACGACCTTGTCACCTTTTTTGATCTGCTTGCCGCCGAGTTCGGCGTCCTGGGTCGCGGTGCGGCGCATATGCGCCAGCGGCGTTTGCCAGCGGATGATTTCCGGCACCATGCTGTCGATCAAAGCCGGATTGTCGCGCAGCTTCTGGTACTCGCCGGGAAATTCGTTCAGCGCAACCACGCCGCCCGACAGGGAATTGCGCGTGGTGTCGTTGCCGCCGACGATCAGCAGGATGATGTTGCCGAGGAAGTTCTGCGAGTCGAGGTTTCGCGTGGCGTCGCTATGCGCCATCATCGAGAGCAGGTCGCTCTTCGGCGGCACATTCAGCCGCTCCTGCCACAGCTTGCCGAAATAGTCGCCGCATTCCATCAGCTCGGCCTGGCGCTTGAGTTCGGCTTCCGGGGTCGGCGGCAGGGTGGTGGCGACATCCGACCAGTGCGTCATCTTGCGGCGCTCCTCCCAGGGGAAGTCGAACAAGGTGGCCAGCA
>JAQGKA010000607.1 GCA_028290355.1 Tardiphaga sp.
TGGAGACCGCGAAGCCCGCTCGCACGCCAACGTCGCGGGCGGCGCGCGCGACCTCGGCAGCTTCGGTGGGAAGGTCGGTGAATCCCTGCGCGCGGGTGTAGTGATTCATCACCGTGCCGGCGCCGCCGAGCGCGCTGTTGGCGAAAGCCATGGCGGCCGCGAGATATGGATCTACCGACGGAAATAGCGCGAGATAATGCAGCCATGATTCCAGTGGTTTGGCATCGGCGCCGATCGAACTGGTGCGGATGGCGCGGCCGTGGTCGTGCGTGTTGACCAGCGCCGGAAGGGCCAGCAGCTTTTCCGCCGTTGCGTCTGTCGCGGGTTCGACGGAGGCGATGCGTCCGCCCGCCATCGAAATGAGCTGCGCGCCAGCCATCGGCCCATCGGGGCCGATAACGTGCGCGCAGGTAATGGTGCGTGTGCGGTCGTTCATCAAGGCGCGATCGTCGGCGGAACGCGGTCGGCCTTGGGTGGCAGGAACGAGCGATTGAACACGTCGCCGGGTGCCGGTATGCGCGGCAGTTCGAACGAAGCGGCAATGGTTGCTATGGCGGAAGTCAGCCGTTTGTCGCTGACGTCACCGAGGCCAAGTTCACGTACCTCGGGCGTATCGATCAGGTTGGTGTAAACGTAAAGCAGGCGGCGCTTTTCAAGGTCCTTCTTGATCAGGGGCTCTTCCGCGGCAAGCACGTCGATGGCCGCATCCGGATTTTGGACCGTCTCCTTCAGTGAGCGGTTGAGCGCGCGCAACAGGCCCTTGACCGCTTCGGGATGATCTTTCACCAGCTTCGGCGACACCATGATGCCGTTCGAGTACAGATCGAGACCGAGATCCGAATAATACATCCAGCGGAAATCCTTGTCCGGATCGAGCTTGAGCGAGACCAGATTCAGGTAACTGGTGGCCGAGAAGACGGCGACGGAATCGACCTGCCCTTGCAGCAGCATCTGTTCCTGCAAAGCGGGGGCTACCTGAGTTACATTGATCTTGCTGTAATCGACGCCGTTTTGCTTCGCGAGCAATGGCAGCAGCTTGAACGAGGCGCCTCCCGCAGGCGAGCCAAGTTTGGAACCTTCCAGATCCTTGAGACTCTTGATTGGGCCATTCGCCTTGGCCAGCAGCGCGAACGGAGCCTTGTTGTAGATCATGTAGACCATCACAGGCGCTTCGCCGGGCTTGGTCGCGGCATTCTGGATAATGGCGTTGATGTCGCCGAAGCCGGCGTCGTAGGCGCCCGACATCACCCGCGTCACCGCGGCGGCGGATCCCTCACCCTGATCGATGGTGACGTCGAGGTTCTCGGCAGTGAAATAGCCCTTGGCCTTGGCCCAATAATACCAGGCATGCAGGCCCTGGATTTTCCAGTCGAGTGTGAACTTGATCTTCACCGGTTCTGCGGCGCGAGCGGCGAAAGGGAAGGCAAGGCTGCTTGCGAGGACGAGCGATGTCAGGAGGCGGCGCATGGGCGAATTCTCCGGGAATGGGTGGTGCGAGCTTCGGGTCTCCCAGTGCGGCGTTCAACCGCTAAGATTTTGATGCACCGGTGCCAAAATGGCCTCACTGAAACGGGAGATTTTCAACGCCCTACAGCCACTTCGGTACGTCGGTCTTTTGAAAATGGCGCAGCTTGTCGATCAGAGCCGATGGCTCGGGATCGACGCAGATCGAGTGCCGGTGAGCCGCGGGAAGAAATTTGGTTTCGACCATATGGTCGATGAAAGCCAGAAACGGCGTGAAGAAGCCGGCGATGTCGAGCAGTCCGACCGGCTTATCGATTTCGCCGAGCTGGTTCATGGTCCAGACTTCCATCATCTCTTCCATGGTGCCGATGCCGCCGGGCATCGCGATGAAGGCATCGGCCAGCTCCGCCATCCGTTCCTTGCGGCCGCGCAGCGTGGCAACGATCTCGCTTCGGCTGAGATCGGGATGCGAATGGCCGCGCTGGTGCAGCCGGTCGGTGATCACGCCATGCACGGTGCCGCCAGCATTCAGCACGGCGTCGGCGACGACGCCCATCAGGCCTTTGGTGGTGCCGCCGTAGATCAGCGTGATGCCGGCGCCCGCCAGTTCCGCGCCGAGTTGACGCGCTCCGTCTGCATAGACATCGGAGTTGCCGAAATTCGAGCCGCAGAACACCGCGACGCTCGTGATTGGACGCTGCTGCATCGCCATTTTCCGCTTCTCGGAGGTTCAGCGCTTCGATTGATTCAGGAGCGCATGTTGCATCATCACGTGGATGCCCTTGCTGCGGTTGACCAGCTGGGTGACGCGCAGGTCGGCGGCCAGACTGCACAGGCGATACGCATCCTCTGCCGTGATATTCGTTCGGGCGACGATCAGCGCGATCATCCGCCGCAGCGCAACCCGCGCGGCCTCGTCGAGATCCTCGTCGAACGCCATCGCGATCAGATGGGTTTTGGTTTCGGCATGGGGTGCGTCCAGCTTCGCGCCCTTGATGAGCTCGATCTTGAAGGTGCCGGTCAGGCCGGTTTCGACAGCAGTGAGGCAGACCTCGCCATCGCCCTGCGCCGCATGGCCATCGCCGCAGGAGAACAGCGCGCCTTCGATCGCGACCGGGAGATAGAGCACGGCACCGGCGCCAAGTTCCTTGTTGTCGATGTTGCCGCCGAACGTGGAGGGCATCACCGAACTGACGCGGCCGACCTCAGGCGCCGGTGCTGCGCCCATTACGCCAAAGAACGGCTGTGCGGAAATCTCCATGCCCCAGGGTGTGTGCACCACGCCGCGGGCGCGGTCGATGCCAAGATGCACCCGGCGCTCATAGGGAAAATCGTCGGGCAGCGTGCCCATCCCGGGCTTGAAAATGTTGAAGCCCCAGTCGTCGGCGAGCTGCACATCGAGAATCTCGACACGCAGCGCATCGCCCGGCATGGCGCCGCGCACCGCGACCGGTCCGGTGAGGATATGCGGCCCCAGCTCCGGTGAGACGGCAGCGTGGATCGCCGTCAGCTCCGGGCGCACGGTCATGCCGTCTTGCGTCGGCACGTCGTCGCGTGCACCGCTGACGCTGTTGATCACCACGGTATCGCCGGGATCGATGGTCGCAACGGGCTTCAGCGTTGCGTCGAAATAGCCCCAGTGGACGCTTGTCGGAGTCGGGAGAACTGTGTGGGTCATGTTTTGCCTTGTGCTCAGCCGCCGGCCGCAAAACTGTCGCTGCGCACCGCCCAGCCAGTGACGCGCGCCTCGATCAGCGAGAACACAATATACAGTCCGACGCCTAGCGCCGCCAGAATGAACAGACCGGCGAACACCAGCGGCACGTCGAAGCTGGAGCTGGCGATCATCATCAGATTGCCAATACCGCGGTTGGAGGCGACGGTTTCCGAGATCACGGTGCCTACGAAAGCCAATGTTGCAGCCACCTTCAGCGAGGCGAAGAAATACGGCATGGTGCGCGGCAGGCCGACGTTCCAGAGTATTTCCAGCTTGGTCGCCCGCAGCGTTTTCATCACGTCCTGCAGCTCCGGCTCGGTGGCCGCAAGTCCGGTGGCGACATTCACGACGATGGGAAAGATGCACATGATCATCGCCGTGAGAATCGCCGGCACGGTGCCGGCGCCGAACCACAGCACGAAGATCGGCACGACGGCCACTTTCGGGATCGACGAGAATCCCACCAGCATCGGATAGGCGACGTCATAAGCCAGCTTCGACGAGCCGATCAGCGCACCCAGCAAGATGCCGATCACGATGCCGAAGCCGAACCCGACCATGGTGGTGTAGAGCGTCTGCAGCGCATGCGGCCAGATGCCGGGAAACCGCGTCCACAGCGTGACCAGCACCTGGCTCGGCCGCGGCAGCACGATGTCCGAGACGTGGAAGATCAGGCACAGCAATTCCCACAGCACGAAGAAGCCGATGATGCAGGCGGTGGACAGGATGCGACGCCGGACCAGCTCGTTCATGACACGGCTTCCTGAATGGCGCGGGCGGCAACGATGCGTTCGCGCAGGCGCTGCGTGAGCGAGACGAAGTCCGGGGCGAAGGAGACCTCGATGGTACGGGGACGGGCGAACGGCACTACGCTGTCATCGACAATGCGGCCGGGGCGCGCCTGCATCACGCAGATCCGCGACGCCAGATAGGCGGCTTCCTTGAGATCATGGGTCACCAGCAGCACCGTCGGCTGTTTCTCGATCCAGAGGTTCTGCATGATCTCCCACAGCTCTTCCCGGGTGAACTGGTCGAGCGCGCCGAACGGCTCGTCGAGCAGCAGCAGCGTGGGATCGTGGATCAGGGCGCGGCACAGCGAGGCGCGCTGCTGCATGCCGCCGGACAGTTGCCAGGGAAACTTGTCGCCGGAGCCCTTGAGGCCGACCTGCGCTAATGAGGCCTCGACGCGGTCGCGGTATACGGTCTTTCGCTTAGCGGCGAAATCCTGCTTGAACGGCGGCACGATCTTCAGCGGCAACATGACGTTGTCGCGGATGTTCAACCACGGCAGCAGCGTCGGGTTCTGAAACGCCATGCCGATCCGCGCCGCATTGGCGCCGATCTCGCGGCCGGCGACGAACACGTGGCCCTGCGAGGCGTTCAGCGTGCCCGCCACCAGTTTCAGGATCGTCGATTTGCCGCAGCCGGACGGGCCGACCAGCGCGACGAATTCGCCATGGTCGATGCGCAGCGACGTCTCTTCCAGCGCGGTCACCGCGTGCTTCGAATCCCCGAAGGTGACCCGGACCTTTTCCAGCTCGATCACATTGTCCGCGGCGCGGGGCTTCTGGTGGGCGAGCGGTGCGTTCATCGGGTCAGGCTTTCTGCACGGAGGTGATC
>JAQGKA010000619.1 GCA_028290355.1 Tardiphaga sp.
TCTGCACGGCTACGTCGATCGCGTTCTTCCGCCCGATCGCGAGGCCGAGGTTTCCGCCTATATCGAGGCGCATCCCGACGTGGCCACGCGCATCGCCGGCTACGCGCAGCAGCGCACCATGCTGCGCGCCGCGCTGGCGCCGATCGCCGAGGAACCGTTACCGCCCGAGCTCGATCTCGCCCGCATGATTGCTAGGCGAAGCCGGCCGCGCCAGACGACCTGGTGGGCCGCTGCAGCCGCCGCCGTCGTGCTGCTCTGTCTCGGCGGCGCCGGTGGCTGGTCGCTGCGTGGCTTCTCGCAGGCGCCGCTCGAAGGCCTCGCGGCCATCGCCCAGGAAGCCGCCGAGAACTACGCCTCCTATGGCTCCGATCATATTCGCCCCGTCGAGTTGCGCGCAGCCGACCGCGCCGAGTTGGTGAGCTGGGCCACGCAACGTCTCGGCCGTCCGGTCGCCGTTCCCGACCTCGCCCCCTCCGGCTATCGCTTCATGGGCGGCCGCGTCGTCACCACCGCGCATGGCCCGGCCGCCCTGTTCATGTATGACGACGACCGCGGCACACGGCTGGTGATGCTGACGCGGCCGATGGTGGCCGATCAGAACGCGCCGATGACCCCGCATGTGCATGGCGCGATCAATGGCTTCGCCTGGGCGGACAAGGGGCTCGGCTACAGCCTCGTCGGCCCGACCTCGCCGGAAATCCTGCACCCCATCGCCAACGAAATGCGTCGGCAGATTTCCCGGGAGATCTGATCGTTTCCGCCGCCAAATGATTCACATCCGAACGGCGCCGGGAAGCGGTGGCGTGGGGCATGGCCTGGCGTCGCCCTTTCGCAACGGAATCGTCCCGATGGCGATGCCGCCGAGGATCATCGCCATGGCAAGTATCAGCGACGGGCTGACCGGCTCGCCAAGCAAGATCGCCGATGCGGCCACGCCAAACACGGGCGTTGCCAGCAGGCCGAGTGACGTCACAACGGCCGGCAGGCTGCGGTTGATCGTCACCATCGCCCAATGGGCAAGCGCCGTCCCGCCGATGCCGCCATAGAGGAACGCGCTGGCAAGCGTGGACGTCCAGACGACATGCGGCACGCCATCGATCGCCAGAGCGAACGCCGACAGGATGCCGGTGGCCAGCAGCGCCTGCCAGAACACCAGCTGAAACGGCGTCGATATCCAGCTGTGGCCGCGGACGTAAACGATGTTGGCGGCCCAGGACAGCGCCGCCAGCAGCAGCAGGCCGTTGCCGATCAAGGCATTGCTGTCGGTCCAGTCGAAGGCCAGCGGGTTGAACATGATGGCAAGCCCGGCCAGGCCCAATGCAATTCCGGCCAGCCGCGGTCCCGTCACCGGCTCGCGCAGCAACAGCCATGCCGCGGGAGCGACCCACAGCGGCGTGGTGTAGCCGAGCACGATGGAGCGGCCGACCGCGACGAACTGCAGTCCGAAGGCGACCAGCACAGAGAACGCCGCCATGTGCAGGATCGCGACGGTGAGGATGACCGGAACGTCGCCACGGCGCGGCACGATGAATTGGCGGCGTGCGAGCAGGACGACAAGCAAGGTCACGGTGGCGATCGCGGAGCGGATCGCTGTGGCCCACAGCGGAGACACGCTTTGCACGAGCGTTTTCGTCACCAACCAGTTCAGGCCCCACATCACGACCACGACGGCAAACAACAACAGCGAGGTGCGGCGAGATAGAATGTGCTCGGTCATTGGCTCCGCCATCGCAGGTCCCGGTGCCATCGCAGCACTCGACATGCGATCGACCCTAGGGTTTACTGGCCTCAGCAAAAGATCCATTTTATTAAATATGACAGAGCCAGTTTGATGGGCGAACTTCTCGCGGGACTGATCGATGTCGAGCTGCAATCGGGAAGCACCGAAACCCTGACGCGCCAGCTCTACGATCGGCTGCGCGCGACGATCCTGACGGGCGCGCTGCCGCCGGGGCATCGTTTGCCGTCGAGCCGCGAACTCGCCCGACAGCTCGGCGTGTCGCGCAACACCGTTTCATTTGTCGTCGATCAATTGGTGATGGAAGGCTATCTGGACGTGGCTCAAGGCCGACGTCCCACGGTTGCGGCGGCGGCGAACGCCGGACTGGCGGCTGGCCGGCCAATCTCCCGCGGCGAACCAAGGGCCTTGCGCACGTCGCGCTGGGCCGAGCGGCTGCGCAAGGCCGATTGGCCCTTCGCGAGCGAGGGCCGGCCGAAACCGTTGGCGCCGGCACATGCCGACGCGCGCGCGTTTCCGCACGACATCTGGGCGCGCTGTCTGCGACGCGCGGCCCGTCACGCGCTGACGGGCATGGCGGCCGTCAATCGCGCGTCGCTACAGGCTGCGCTGCTCCGGCATCTGGTGGAGCATCGCGGTGTCAGGGCCGAAGCGCGACAGATCATCGTGATGCCCTCCGCCCAGGCGTCGATCGAACTGATCGCCCGGGTTCTGCTCAACGCAGGCGACATCGCCTGGCTGGAAAGTCCCGGCTATGGCGGAGCGCGCGCAGCGCTGGAGGCCGCCGGCGCCGCTGTGCGCGGCGTGGCGCTGGATCGCAGCGGCCTCGCCTTCAAGGGCCGGCGCGACCAGCCGCGGCTGATATTCGTCACCCCCTCCCATCAACACCCCACCGGCCGGTTGATGCCCGTCCATCGACGGCAGGAACTGCTGACCCTTGCGGACGAGGTCGGCGCAGCAATCATCGAGGACGATTACGACAGCGAATTCCATTATGACGGCCGACCGGTCGCCGCCCTGCAGGGCCTCGACGACACCGGCCGCGTCTTCTATGTCGGCACCTTCTCGAAATCGACGTTCGCGGATATCCGCAGCGGCTACGCCATCGTGCCCCCCAATCTGGTGGACGTCTTCGAAACCGCGCAACGCCACAGCGGCCAGATCGTGCCGGCTCCGATGCAGGATGCGCTGGCCGAATTCATCGACGACGGTCACTTCGCCGCACATATCCGCAAGATGACGCGCATCTATCGCGCCCGACGCGACCGGCTGGTGCAGGCGCTCGGCGCGGCCGCTGGCGATCACCTGAGGATCGAACCGCCGGCCGGCGGCATGCAGCTGCTGGCTCATCTCGATCCCCATCACGACGATCGCGACGTCTCGGCTCGCCTGGCCGAGGCCGGCGTGACGGCGCGACCGCTGTCGCGCCATTTCACCGGCGCGATCACCGGTCAGGGCCTGTTCCTCGGCTTTGCCGCCTGGAACGAACAGGAGATCGACACCGCCGCAGCCGTGATCGGCCGGGTGCTGCGGGAGCTGGCCGTCTCCAGCGGTGCCCGGAAGCGCCGCCGGAAAGCATGACTGGCCCGCAAAGCCGCCGGCTTGCTGCCCGGCGGCGGCGGGACTAGGCTCGACTGACAATCAGAAGCATTGCAACGGGAGATCCGCATGTCACCAGCCGAAGCTCGCCTCAAGGAAGTGCCGTCCGAGATGTCGGAGGCCGAATGGGCCCAGCGCGTCAACCTCGCCGCCGCCTACCGCCTAGTGGCCTTCTACGGCTGGGACGATCTGGTCGACACCCACATCTCTGCCCGCGTGCCCGGCCCGGAACATCACTTCCTGATCAATCCCTACGGCCTGATGTTCGACGAGATCACCGCCTCCAGCCTGGTGAAGATCGATCTCGACGGCAACATGCTGAGCGAGAGCCCGTACAACATCAATCCCGCCGGCTTCACCATCCATTCCGCGATCCACGAGGTCCGCGAGGACGCCGGCTGCGTGATGCATCTGCACACGCCGGACGGTACCGCCGTCGCCAGCTGCCTGGAAGGCCTGCAGCCGCTGAACCAGACCGCGCAGCTCGTCACCCACGATCTCGCCTATCACGACTATGAAGGCATCGCGCTGGACCACGACGAGCGCCCGCGCCTGCAGAAGGATCTCGGCGAGAAGAATTTCATGCTGCTGCGCAATCACGGCACGCTGACCGTGGGCCGCTCGGTGGCCTCCGCCTTCGAGCGCATGTTCCATCTGGAACGCGCCTGCACCATGCAGGTCCGCACCCGCATGCTCGGCCCCGTCGCCTACCCGGTCGAGCAGGCCGTGATCGACAAGAACACCGAGGTGGTGTCGAACCCCGACCGCGCCGAACTGCGTTCGACCCGGCTGGTCTGGCCGCCGCTGCTGCGCAAGCTCGACCGCCTCGACCCCTCTTACAAAACCTGAGTTTTAAGCTACATTGGGGTCACACGACCTCTGCACGCCGAATCAAAACGCCGTCCAATTCCGGACGGCGTTTTTATTTGCATTCGAGTTTGTCATTCCGGGGCGCGAGCAGCGACAGCTGCGAGCGAGCCCGGAATCCATAACCACCACAGGGAGTTTGTCATTCCGGGCCCGCGCAAGAGCGCGTCCCGGAATGACAAACTCCAGGCCTGCTACTTCGGCGCGTCCGCAAACGCCGCAAGGATTCGCGCCCACGACCGGATGCCCTTGTGGAAGCTCTTGAGGTCGTACTTCTCGTTCGGCGAATGGATGTTGTCGTCGTCCAGCCCGAAGCCGACCAGCACGGTGTCAAGGCCGAGCGTGCGCTTGAAGTCGGCGACGATCGGGATCGAGGCGCCCGATGCTATTAGCAGCGCTTCCTTGCCCCACTCATCGGTCAATGCCTTCTTCGCCGCCGCCAGCGGCTTCATGTTCCAGTCGAGCGCGATCGCGGGCGCGTTGGAGTGATCGAGAAACTCCGCCGTGCAGTCGCCGGGCAGACGCGCGGTGACATAGGCGCGAAACGCATCGCGGACCTTTACGGGATCCTGGCCCTCGACGATGCGGAACGACACCTTCGCCGAGGCGTGCGAGGCGATCACGGTCTTGGAGCCCTCGCCGGTGTAGCCGCCAACGATGCCGTTGATGTCGCAGGTCGGCCGCGACGAGATCTGTTCGATCAGCTCGCGATCCTTCTCACCAGCCGGGATCGACAGTCCGATCGGCTTCAAAAAAGTCTCCGCGGTGAGGCCGAGCTTCTTCCACTGCGCCAGGATTTCGGGCGGCAGATCTTTCACGCCGTCGTAGTAGCCGGGAATGGTGATGCGGCCGCTGTCGTCATGCAGCCCGCCGAGAATTCGCGTCAGCACCCGGATCGGGTTCTGCGCACCGCCGCCATAGATGCCGGAATGCAGGTCGCGGTTGGCGGCCGTGATCTTCACTTCCTCATAGACAAGGCCGCGCAGCGCGGTGGTGATCGCCGGCGTGTTGGAATCCCACATGCCGGTGTCGCAGACCACGGCGAAATCCGCGGCAAGATCTTTCTTGTTGGCCTCCAGGAACGGCACAAAATTCTTCGAGCCGACTTCCTCCTCGCCCTCGATGACGATGGTGAGATCAAGCGGCAACGAGCCTGTCACCGCCACCCAGGCGCGGCAGGCTTCGACGAAGGTGGAGAGCTGGCCTTTGTCGTCCTGCGCGCCGCGCGCGACGATGATCTTGCGGCCGTCGGCATGGTCGGTGACGACAGGCTCGAACGGCGGCCGGTGCCACAGCTCCAGCGGATCCACCGGCTGCACATCATAATGGCCGTAAAACAGCACATGCGGCCGGGCACCGGTGTTGCCCTTGGCGGTGGCAACGATCGCCGGATGCCCCGCCGTCGGCCGCACTTCGGTGTCGAACCCCAGCGTCGCGATATCAGCCGCCAGATGCGCCGCCGCCTTCTTGCAATCCTCGGCGAAGGCCGGATCGGCCGAGATCGACTTGATCCGCAGCAGCGCGAACAGGCGCTCGAGACTCTTGTCGAAATCGGCATCGATGCGATCGAGGACCGGCTGAAGCTGCGAGGTGCTGGACATTGGCGATATTCCTTTAGGCAAGACTCTCTGGAACCTGAGACGAATCTAGCAGCGCCGGCGGATGGTGCATATGCCAGATCAGCCCGCCGGCGAGCAGCGCGGTGGCCAGCAAATTGTTGCCCCACGCCTGCAGCATCGCCGGAAACACCGGCAGCGACAGCGCCATCAGCACGCCGACAACGCCGAGCAGCCACCATGTCCCCGTCCGCACCGCCGGTCGATCGTCGAACGCGGCGCGATGCATCAGCACCGTCAGCGGCAGAAACAGCCACATGAAGTAATATTGCCGCGCCAGCGGCGACGCCACCGTCATCAGGCAGAAAAGGATTCCCAGTTCCTCGGCATTCGACCGTGGCGTGATCTTCGACTGCGCGGGGATCACCAGGATGAATCCAAGCCCGATCAATGCGGAGACGCCGAGCACGATCCAGTTCGCGGTTTTGTAGTCGACGTCGATCACGTTCATCGTCGCAGGCGCCCGCTTCGGATCATCCTGGAAATAGTTGATCGGCCGCACCAGCCGGTGCGTCACCGCGATGATGGATTGGTTGACCCACGACCAGTTCTGCTCGTCGCGCTGGCCAAAGCCCTTTTCCGAACTGGAGCCGACCATCGCCGAGAACCAGGTCTTCAATTCGCTGACGTTGCGCTCGTAGCCGCGGATTGGCGCCGGCAGCACGACCAGCAGCAGCACCGTGCACGCGATCATGCTCGCCGCCGCGGCCCAGCGCCGCCGCCACAGCAGATAGGGCAGCACCGCAACCGGAAACACTTTGATGGCAGTGGCCAGCGCGAACATGCTGCCGCCAAGCCATGGCCGTCCCTTTTGCATCCACCAGAAGCCAAGCAGCATCATGGCCAGCAGCACCAGATTGGGCTGGCCGAGATCGTACATGTCGAACACGAAGGTGACAGTGGCGAAGCCCGGCAGCGCCGCCAGCCACGGCGCCGGAATTTTCTGCGAGCCGGTCATCGCATTGGAGAGCTGGCTGGTGATCGCCCACGCCGCCGAATTCAGGATCGAGAGGCCGAGATACAGCGGTATCTTGCCAAAGAAACTCGGAATCGCCAGCAGGATCGCGGGCAGCGGCGGATAGATGAAATCCAGCGCGCCATTGGTGACCTTCTGATAGAGGTCGCCACCATGAAGCACCTGCTGCCCGGCCCAGAACCATAGCGAATAGTCCTTGGTCTTGCCGTTGCCAAAGATCTCCGGGACCAGCACGTCGGCGGTCAGCAGCACGCAGGTCACCAGAAACAGCACATCCAGCGGCTGCCGCAGGGATGGCCATCGCAACACCGGCATCTGGCCGTCATTTCTCGTCAATTCGCAGTCCCGCTTCGATGCCGACAACGGCCCCACGCCGCGCCCGTTAGGGTGGGGAGGTAGCAGACAAAGCCCCCCCTGCAAACCTGGGGGGCCCTCCCTCCGTCACCCCCGGCTTGCGCTCGTTTGCCGGGACGACGAGTCGAGATGCAATCGCCGCAATTTGGCGAACAATCCCGCAGAAACATTCAGCAACTTGTGGTCGCATCCATGCGGCTCTACTGTGCGCGTCCACAGTTCATCCGATCGGCCCCGCAAAATCATGTCTCGCGAATTTCTTCGCCGTCACTGGCCATGGGTCGTGCTGTTCGTCGCGGCGGCGGCCTATTATCCGCGCTTCGTGCATCCCGGCGGCATGGAGCTGTATCGTCACGCCGCCGAATGCGTCTGGACCCAGCAGATCCTGCAGGTCTGCGACCGCGCCTTCACCTATCCCCCGGCCTTCGCCTTCGTGATGCTGCCGTTCGTCGCGATGCCGATCTGGCTGGCGGTGCTGCTCTGGTATCTGATCACGCTGGCTTGCACCGCATGGTGCCTAGTGCTGTGCAAGAAGCTGGCGCTGCAGCTGATCCCTGGTCCGTGGGAAGGCAATGACCTGCGCTGGTTTCAGCTGATCAGCTTCCTGCTCAGCCTGAAGTTCATTCTCGCTGTCTATGAGGATCAGGCCTATGACCTCCTGGTGCTGCCGCTGACATTGTGGGGCCTCCTCGCGCTGGTCGAGCGCCGCAATATGGCCGGCGCGACATCGCTGGCCATCGCCGCGGCGCTCAAGGTGACCCCGCTGATCTTCCTGCCCTATCTGCTGTTCAAGCGCCGCTTCGCCGCAGCCGGCGTCTTCGTCGTCGTGCTGCTAGCGGCTTCATTTCTGCCGGACCTGTTCTTCACCCCGCAGGGCGGCGCGCACGGCTATTTTGTCACCTGGGTGCACGAAGTCGCCGCCCCCGGCCTGTTCGAGAACGCCGCCGCGACGAAGTACGCGTTCTGGGACACCGCCAATCCATTCAATCTGTCGCTGCGCGGCATGGTTGCGCTGGGCATCGACCAGACGTCGTACCAGGCGAGCTTCATGTTGATCCTGCGCATCGTGCAGGTGGTCTTCATCGCCGCGGTCGGCATCCTGTTCCTGATGACGCTGGGCTGGGAGATGATCGCCGTTGAAGGCTCGCTGCTGATCATCGCGATGCTGATGCTGTCGCCAATGTCCGGTCGCGGACATTTCGTCCAGCTGATGCTGCCCTATTGCGTGCTGGTCGCCGCCTGGATCAAGGACCGGAAGACAGCGTGGCTCGGCGCTACCGTGCTTGGCGTCAGCTTCATCCTCTGCACCGGCATTCCGCGCGACATCGTGCCGCGCGCCTATACCGAGTTCATGCGCATGCACAGCGACATCGCCTGGGGCACGCTGGTGCTGATTGTGTATCTGGCCGCGATCACGTGGAATCCGCAAAGATGGGGGATCGCGCGAGTGCCGCCCAACGCGCTGCCTGTCGCTACCGCAAGCGTCACCGCTTGATTGAGGACGCTGTCTCCCACCTCGTCGTCCCGGCGAAGGCCGGGACCCATAACCCGTAGCTTCCGTTGTTTTAAAGGCATCTGCCACAGTGCCGAAACGAAACGACACGGCGTATGGGTCCCGGCCTTCGCCGGGACGACTCGTTGAGAAGCTGCGACGCGTGAGGCCTTACCTCTTCAAAATGCCGCCCAGCGCGCCGCGCACGATCTCGCGGCCGATCGAACTGCCGAGCGAGCCGCCCACCGACTTGCCAACGCTGGCGACGATGCCGCCGACCACCTTGTTGGAGACCGAGCGGGTGACGTTTCGCGCAATCACCTGTCCAGTTGATAGTTTGCCGCGCGGCACATTGGTGCCAAAGATGGTGCCGACAATGGCGCCGATCTGCCCCAGGATACCGCCGCCGCCCGCGGACCCGTCGGCGGTCGCCGCGGTGCCGGCGATGCGCTTCTGCAGCACTTCATAGGCGGATTCGGAATCGATGGTGGTGTCGTATTTGCCCTTCACCGGACTCGCCGCCATGATCGCCTTGCGCTCCTCCGGCGTGATCGGCCCGATCCGCGCGGTCGGCGGCCGCACCATGACGCGTTCGACCATGGCCGGGATGCCGTTGCCTTCCAGGAAAGAGACCAGCGCCTCGCCCTTGCCGAGTTGGGTGATGACCTCGGCGGTGTTCAGCTTCGGATTGGCGCGGAAGGTCTGCGCGGCCGCGGCCACCGCCTTCTGGTCGCGCGGCGTGAAGGCGCGCAGAGCGTGCTGGACGCGGTTGCCGAGCTGCGCCAGCACCTTGTCCGGCACGTCGATTGGATTTTGCGTGACGAAGTAGACGCCGACGCCCTTGGAACGGATCAGGCGGACCACCTGTTCAATCTTGTCCATCAGGGCCTTCGGCGCGTCGTTGAACAGCAGATGCGCCTCGTCGAAGAAGAACACCAGTTTCGGCTTCGGCGGATCGCCGGCCTCAGGCAGTTCCTCGAACAGTTCCGACAGCATCCACAGCAGGAACGTTGCGTAGAGCTGCGGGCTCTGCATCAGCTTGTCGGCGACCAGGATGTTGATCATGCCGCGACCTTCGCTGTCGGTACGCATGAAGTCCTTCAGCTGCAGTGCCGGTTCGCCGAAGAACTTGTCGGCGCCCTGGTTTTCCAGCACCAGAAGCTGGCGCTGGATGGTGCCGATGGTCTGCTTGGAGACGTTGCCGTATTGCGTGGTCAGTTCGGATGCGTGTTCAGCCACATGAGACAGGATCGCGCGCAGATCCTTCATGTCCATCAGCAGCAGGCCCTGCTCGTCGGCGACACGGAACGCGATGTTCAGCACGCCTTCCTGGACGTCGTTGAGGTCCATCATCCGGCTCAGCAGCAGCGGTCCCATTTCCGAGACTGTGGCGCGCACCGGATGGCCCTGCTCGCCGAACACGTCCCAGAAAATCGTCGAGAACTGGTCGGGCTGGAACGAAAGACCCATTTGCTTGGCGCGCTGCAGGATAAAATCCTTGGCTTCGCCCACTTCGGAGATGCCCGACAGGTCACCTTTGATGTCGGCGGCGAACACCGGCACGCCGGCGCGGGCAAAGCCTTCCGCCATCACCTGCAGCGACACCGTCTTGCCGGTGCCGGTGGCGCCGGTGACAAGGCCGTGGCGATTGGCGAGGCCGAGCGTCAGCCACGCCGGTTCCTCGCCCTTGCCGATAAAGATCTTGTCGTCCGTATCGATGGACTTG
>JAQGKA010000627.1 GCA_028290355.1 Tardiphaga sp.
ATGCCGACCGCGCCCGCGGTCACGAAGGCGCGCTTGCCTTTCAGGCGATCTCCCATGGTCTTCTCCTTGATTTTCTTGATTAGTGGTTATGTCGCGCGGTGCCGACGCGGCCGGCGATGTCGTGGTAGCGCGTCGCAAGCTCAAGGCAGGCGCCGGTGGCCTGCTGGCCGACCGTGCTACGATACAGCTCCTGCCACGGCGTCTGATGCGCTGGATACTTGAAACCGCCCGCCGCTTTCAGATCGGCGCGACGCTTCTTCAATTCCTCGTCGGAGATCAGAATATTCGCGCTGCCCTTGTTGAGGTCGATACGCACCTGATCGCCGGTCTTCAAAATGGCCAGCCCGCCATCGGCGGCGGCTTCGGGCGTCGCATTCAGGATCGAGGGCGAGCCTGAAGTGCCGGACTGCCGGCCATCGCCGATGCAGGGCAGGGAATGGATGCCGCGTTTGATCAATGCTGCCGGCGGCTGCATGTTCACGACTTCGGCGCCGCCGGGATAGCCGATCGGCCCGGTGCCGCGCACGAAAAGGATGCAGTGCTCGTCGATGTTCAATGATTCATCGTCGATGCGGTCGTGATAATCCTCCGGCCCCTCGAACACGATGGCGCGGCCTTCGAAGGCGTTGAGGTCCTTCGGATTGATCAGATAGCGATCGCGAAACTCCTTCGAGATCACTGATGTCTTCATGATCGCGGAATCGAACAGGTTGCCGCGCAGCACCAGGAAGCCGGCGTCGGCCACCAGTGGCTTGTCATAGGACCAGATCACGTCGTTATCGGGCTTCGGCGCGCTTGCACAATTTTCGCCCATGGTATGGCCATTGACCGTCAGCGCATCCTCGTGGATGCGCTTGTGCTGCATCAACTCGCGCACCACGGCCGGTACGCCGCCGGCGCGATGATATTCCTCGCCGAGATAGAAGCCGGCCGGCTGCATGTTGACCAGCAGCGGGATCGAATGACCGACGCTCTGCCAGTCGTCGATATCGAGCTCGACGCCGATGTGGCGCGCCAGCGCATTGATATGGATCGGCGCGTTGGTCGAGCCGCCGATCGCCGAATTGACCACGATGCAGTTCTCGAACGCCTTGCGCGTCAGGATGTCCGAGGGCTTCAGGTCTTCCCACACCATCTCCACGATGCGCGTGCCCGTTTCATAGGCAATCTGACCGCGCTCGCGGTACGGCGCGGGGATCGCCGCGCAGCCGGGCAGGGACATGCCGAGCGCCTCGGCCAGCGAATTCATCGTCGAAGCCGTGCCCATGGTGTTGCAATGGCCGACCGACGGCGCCGACGACGCCACGAGGGTCATGAACTCCTCGTAGTCGATCTCGCCGGCGGCGAGCCGCTCGCGGGATTTCCATACGACAGTTCCGGAACCGGTGCGTTCGCCGTCGTGCCAGCCGTTCAGCATCGGCCCGCCGGAGAGCACGATGGCCGGCAGATTCACCGTTGCCGCCGCCATCAGGCAGGCCGGCGTGGTCTTGTCGCAGCCAGTGGTCAGCACCACGCCGTCGAGCGGATAACCAAAGAGAATCTCGACGAGCCCGAGATAAGCGAGGTTGCGGTCCAGCGCCGCGGTCGGCCGCTTGCCGGTCTCCTGGATCGGATGCACCGGAAATTCCATCGCCAGCCCGCCGGCGGCGGTGATTCCTTCGCGGACGCGCTTCGCCAGTTCGAGGTGATGGCGATTGCACGGCGACAGGTCGTTGCCGGTCTGCGCAATGCCGATGATAGGCTTGCCGGATTGCAATTCGTGGCGGGTCAGGCCGTAATTCAGGTAGCGCTCAAGATAGAGTGCGGTCATGGCCGGATTGTGCGGATCGTTGAACCACTCGCTGGAACGGAGCTTGCGTCTGGTGATCCCGGTGATCGGCTTATTCATCGTTTCTCCCGCAGCGCACACTTGTTGTTTTGGTGCGTCATAATCTTCTATTGGCATCTTCTATTGGCGGCGAATGGTGGCATGTCAACGGCCGCTTCGCAACGTTGCGTGACCGGCTGTCTCTACGACTATGATCCAACGACAAGCCAAAAAAACTCTGCTATGACGTCGGTCAAACAAGGGCGCCGCGGCAAAAGCCGGAGGACGTCGGATTTTTGGGAGGGGAATTGTATGGCGTCTGTGCAGATTCACGACGTACGTAAGTCTTTCGGCGGTTTCGAAGTTCTCCATGGCGTCTCGGTTCCGATCGAGGATGGCGCTTTTGTGGTGCTGGTCGGCCCGTCGGGCTGCGGAAAATCCACGCTGCTGCGGATGCTGGCCGGGCTGGAAAAGATTACCTCCGGCACCATTTCGATCGGCGACCGTGTCGTCAACGATGTCCAGCCCAAAGAGCGCGACATCGCCATGGTGTTCCAGAACTACGCCCTCTATCCGCACATGACGGTGGCGCAGAACATGGGCTTTTCGCTCAAGCTGCGCGGCGCCGAGAAGAGCGAGATCGACACCAAGGTCAACCGGGCCGCGGATATTCTCGACCTTCGCCGTCTGCTCGACCGTTTCCCCCGCCAGCTCTCTGGCGGCCAGCGCCAGCGCGTCGCCATGGGCCGCGCCATCGTGCGTGACCCGCAGGTGTTCCTGTTCGACGAGCCGCTGTCCAACCTCGACGCCAAGCTGCGCGTCGCGATGCGCGCCGAGATCAAGGAACTGCACCAGCGGCTGAAGACCACCACCGTCTATGTCACCCATGACCAGATCGAAGCCATGACCATGGCCGACAAGATCGTGGTGATGCAGGACGGCATCGTCGAGCAGATGGGCTCGCCACTCGAACTCTACGATCACCCCGACAACAAGTTCGTGGCCGGCTTCATTGGCTCGCCCGCGATGAATTTCCTCGAGGGCACGCTGAAGGTGAATGGCGGCCAACCCTGGGTCGAGACCGCCAATGGTGCGCGGCTGCCGGTGGCGGCAGCGCCGGCGGCGTCGAACGGCAAGGCAGTGACCTACGGCATCCGTCCGGAGCATCTGGAATTTGCCGATGACGGCATCGAGGCCGAGATCGTGGTGGTGGAACCGACGGGGTCGGAAACCCAGATCGTGGCCCGCATTGGCACCCAGGACATCATCGCGATCTTCCGGGATCGCCGCCGTGTCGAGCCCGGCGACAAGGTTCATCTGCGGCCGCGCGCCGCCTCGGCGCACCTGTTCGACAAGGACACCGGCAAACGCATTTAAATAAAAACGATTTCAAAACATTGGTCGATCAACGAACCAATAAAACAGGGAGAAGATGAAAGATGACTGGATTCACACCGGATCGCCGATCTCTACTCAAGGGTGGCGGAATTACGCTCGCTGCCGCGGCGACCATGTCCGCGGACCAACTGCTCGGCTACGCTAAGGCCTGGGCGCAGGCTTCGCCCTGGAAGCCGGAGCCCGGCGCCAAGATCAACATGCTGCGCTGGAAGCGCTTCGTTGAAGCCGAAGATGTCGCCTTCATGAAGATCGTCGATGCCTTCCAGAAGGCCACCGGCTGCACCATCAACGTTTCCAACGAATCCTATGACGACCTCCAGCCGAAGGCTTCGGTGGCCGCCAATACCGGGCAGGGCCTCGACATGGTCTGGGGTCTGTATTCGCTGCCGTTCCTGTTTCCGACCAAGTGCATGGATGTCACCGACGTCGCCGATTATCTCGGCAAGAAGAACGGCGGCTGGGCGGAATCCGGCAAGAAGTACGGCATGCTGGGCAATAAATGGATCGGCGTTCCCGTCGCCGCCACAGGCGGTCTCGTCAACTACCGCGTCGCCGCGGCCGAGAAGGCCGGCCACAAGACCTTCCCCAAGGATCTCGCCGGGTTCGCCGATCTGGTGAAGGGCATGAACAAGGTGGGCGCGCCGGCAGGCATGGCCCTCGGCCATGCGTCGGGCGATGCGAATGGCTGGGTGCACTGGGCGCTGTGGGCGCATGGCGGCAGGCTGATCGACAAGGACAACAAGGTCGTCGTCAATTCACCGGAAACCGCGAAGTCGCTGGAATACGTCAAGTCGCTGTACGACAACTTCATTCCCGGCACCGCGTCGTGGAACGACTCGTCGAACAACAAGGCGTTCCTCGCCGGCCAGTTGCATCTGACCACCAACGGCATCTCGATCTACGTCACTGCGAAGAAGGAAGCCCCGGCCATCGCCGAGGACATGAACCACGCCCATCTGCCGGCTGGTCTCGATGGCAAGACGCGCGAGCTGCATCTCGGCTTCCCGATCCTGATCTTCTCCTTCACCAAGTTCCCGCAGGCCTGCAAGGCGTTCACCGCGTTCCTGATGGAGCCCGAGCAGTTCAATCCGTGGGTTGAGGCCGCGCAGGGCTATCTTTCGCCGTTCCTCAATGATTATCAGAAGAATCCGATCTGGACGGTGGACCCGAAGAACACGCCGTATCGGGACGTCGCGACCACGGCCTCGACCCCGGCAGGCGATGCCGAGATGAGCGAGAACGCGGCGGCGGCGATTGCCGACTTCGTGGTGGTCGACATGTACGCCAATTACTGCACCGGCCGCGAGGACGTGAAGACCGCGATGAGCTCGGCGGAACGCGCGGCAAAACGCATCTTCCGCGCGTGACGATGACTGGTCGGCGCAAGAGTGTTGCGCCGACTTCTCCCCGTCTTTGCGAGCGGAGCAATCCAGAAGCCACAAGCGAAGACTGGATTGCTTCGTCGCAGGGCTCCTCGCAACGACGGATACGGTCGCCTGAGTTAACAACCGGAGCTGCAACTGCATGACGACGATCCCCACGTCGCTTCCCACGCCGACCCGGCACTTCGGCAAATCCTCTGCCTGGGATCGGCTGCGCACCAACCGCAACTGGCTGGCCATATGGTTCATGCTGCCGGCGGCGGCATTTCTGATCCTGTTTCTCGCCTATCCGCTGTTCCTCGGCGTCTGGATGAGTTTTACGGATGACCGTATCGGCCGCGGTGGCGGCAACTTCGTCGGGCTCGAAAACTATGAGTGGCTGAAGGACGACTCGATCTTCTGGCTGTCGGTGTTCAACACGCTGCTCTATACGATCGTCGCCAGCGCCATCAAATTTGCCGTGGGTCTTTATCTGGCGCTGCTGCTGAACCGGCACATGCCGTTCAAGGCGCTGATCCGCGCCGCGGTGCTGATCCCCTTCATCGTGCCCACCGTGCTGTCGGCGATCGCCTTCTGGTGGATCTACGATTCGCAATTTTCGATCATTTCATGGTCGTTGATCAAGATGGGCCTGATCGATCACAACATCAACTTCCTCGGCGATTCCAGCTGGGCGCGTGGCAGCGTGATCTTCGCCAATATCTGGCGCGGCGTGCCGTTCGTCGCCATCACGCTGTTGGCAGGATTACAGACGGTGTCGCCATCGCTCTACGAGGCTGCGACGCTGGACGGCGCCACCAGCTGGCAGCGTTTTCGCTTCATCACCTATCCCTTGCTGACGCCGATCATCGCGGTCGTGATGACCTTTTCGGTGCTGTTCACCTTCACCGACTTCCAACTGATCTGGGCGCTGACCCGCGGCGGCCCGGTCAACGCCACCCATCTGATGGCGACGCTGAGCTATCAGCGCGGCATTCTTTCCGGCCGGCTCGGCGAGGGTGCCGCCATTGCCACCGCGATGATTCCGTTCCTGATGGCGGCGATCGCGATCTCCTGGTTCGGCATGCAACGCCGTAAATGGCAGCAAGGCACTGACAATGACTGATCACACCGCAGACCATCGCATCGCCGTCGCGGCGACGGTGGAGCAGGACGACCACAGCGAGGGCATGACCTATCTGGAGTCGCTGCCGCGCCGCATCGTCACGCTGTATATCCCGCTGTTCGTTATCGTCGTGATCCTGCTGTTCCCGTTCTACTGGATGGCGCTGACGTCCATCAAGCCGGACGAGCAGCTGATCGACATGGAGAAGTTCAACCCGTTCTGGGTGATCAAGCCGACCTTCAAGCACATCAGCAAGCTGCTGTTCGAGACCAACTACCCGCGCTGGCTGTGGAACACGATGTATGTCGCCGCCGCGGCGACGACGTTATCGATCGTAGCCAGCGTGCTTGCGGCCTATGCCATCGTGCGGTTGCGCTTCCGCGGCGCCGAGATCGTCGGTGCGACCATCTTCATGGCCTATCTGGTGCCACCGTCGATCCTGTTCATTCCGCTGGCCACGGTGATTCAGGCCTATGGTCTGTTCGACTCGCCGCTGTCGCTGATCCTGATCTATCCGACGCTATTGATCCCGTTCTCGACCTGGTTGTTGATGGGATACTTCAAGACGATCCCCTTCGAGCTCGAGGAATGCGCCCTGATCGACGGCGCCTCGCGCTGGCAGATACTGGTCAAGATCATCGTGCCCCTCGCAGTGCCGGGGCTGATCTCGGCCTTCATCTTCTCCTTCACGTTGTGCTGGAATGAGTTCATCTACGCGCTGACCTTCCTGCAATCGACCCAGAACAAGACCGTGCCGGTGGCCATCGTCAACGAGTTCGTCGATGGCGACATCTACAAATGGGGCTCGCTGATGGCCGGCGCGCTCGTCG
>JAQGKA010000639.1 GCA_028290355.1 Tardiphaga sp.
TGTTAGGCGTGGCCCGATCGGCTGGATGGTTTGGGATCGCGATCTGAGCGCGCCCGCGCGTATGATGAACGGACGAATTGCAGCCAAGCTTTCCGAAGACGATGCCCGGCTCATATGCACCATGTACAGTTCCCAGATTGGCGACAGCGAGGATGGTGAAGGGGCGAGTCTGAGAAAGAGGTGAAGGGCGTCGCCTCTGAAAAACAGATGGTCGGCGGCGGAGCGTTGGCGTGCTACCGCACCCCGGAACCGCAAAGAAAGATCGCCGTTAAATCGCTGAAACCAAGGGATTAAAGCGTGGCGGAAATTGGAATTCATCCGATCAACGACAATCGGGCTAACTGCAACTGGTCTATATCCGTTGAAGATCTCGGTTCTGCCGATGGTGACACGGCAAGACGCGCAGCCATCGAGGTGCAAGAGCGCCTTAGTTCGGAATTTGATCTGATCGAACCGGACTGATCCGCGCATACCGACGCCTCCGGGTGCGCTATCGCAAGATGCGGCGGCGGTGGCGTTCGCGCGTGAGGTCCCTTGGCTCAGTGTGGTCTTTGACGACCGGGACGGCGGCCCGCGCAAATGCGGGGTTAACTGCGTAAACAACCGGTTAAGGCACCCAATCGGCACGTCGGCCAACGGAAAGCGACTCGGGCCGGTGGTATCAAGCCACTGGACCCACCTCCGGCGTTTGTCCGGTCCACGAAGAGCCCCCGGCGGGTGTTGGCTGCCTGCCGTAAAGGAACTCGCGCAGCGTCTTAGGAGATTCAGAATTATAGATCGTCAGTTGCTCGGAAGCGCGGCTGCAATTGGTCGCATCCACAGTCTCCCGATTTAGGACTAGGCTATCCGTGGTGTTCATTAGAGATCCGCCAAGTCCAACGTTCGCAACCGGGCGTCATTCGCGCATCTGGCGGAAGCCGCCCTGTCCCGCGCGGGATGACTCTGCAACGGCGCTCGCCTCTGGACTGATGCCTTCATACGCCTGCACTGACGCCTGCGCGGACGTTAGCTCGCTCATCGCAGATCGGGCCGCCCACCCCCCGGGGTGTGATCGGCCATGCCCCGGACCCTCTGGAGCCTTCTCATGCCACCTACTTCAGGACGATCCACGCGGGAGCATGATCGCTCGGGTCCGGTTTGCCGCGGACCGCGCGATCGACGCCGGCTGTCTCGAGGCGGGGCCGGAGCGCGGGGCTCAGCAGCAGGAGGTCGATGCGGAGGCCGGCGTCCCGCTCGTAGCGGTTTCGCCAGTACGACCAGAACGTATACATGGGCTCGTCCGGATGGCATTCGCGCAGCGCGTCCGTCCATCCTTTCTTGAGTAGCGTCGCGAAAGCCGCTCTCCCCTCCGGCTGCACCAACGCGTCTTTGTCCCACGACTTTGTCGGGTAGATGTCGGCCGGCGTCGGCACCACGTTGAAGTCGCCTGCAATGACGGCCGGCGCTCCGGATTTGATGAGTTTCGCGGCGTGGGCGTTCAGCCGCTTCAGCCAGGCCAGCTTGAATTCGAACTTCGGTCCCGGCTGCGGATTGCCGTTGGGCGCGTACACGCAGGCGATGACGACGCCGTTCACCGCCGCCTCGATGTATCGGCTCTGCTTATCCTTCGCGTCGCCCGGCAGCGACCTTCGGGTCACCACGATCTCGGATTTCCTCGCGAGGATCGCGACGCCGTTCCATGTCTTCTGCCCGACCCACGCGGCTGAATAGCCGGCCTTGCGCAACGGCTCTTCGGGGAAGTCCGCCTGCGCAGCCTTCAATTCCTGCAGGCAGACGACATCGGGTTTCGACGACTTCAGCCAGGCAAGCAGATTGGGCAGCCGCTTGTTCACGTTGTTGACGTTGAAGGTCGCGATCTTCACGCGATTTCCTTCGTCCGACTGGCTTTTAGACCGGCGAACCAGGCCGCATACGGCGTGTTCTTCACCATGTGTCTGTTGAGGTCGGGATCGCCGCCGGTCCACCATACCGGACCGCGCTCGCCCAGGGCACGCATGGCCTCGTCGACGTCGCGATGGGCGGTCGCCTCTGCAATCTCGTCATCCGTCTGCTTCGCGGTCCTGACGGCACGGCGTGCCCACATCAATTCGGCGACGAGCCCGGCCTTCTGCTCTTCCGGTAACGATGGGTCGGCCAGACACCAGAGGCGGCCCTTCACGATGAAATACCTGCCGTCCGGCGTCACGGGATGCTGCAGCGTCATGCGCGGAAGCCGACGATCTGCGACGGCTTCGTGTCGGCATGTTCGGTGATGAAGGCCACAGCCTTCGCGTCGCTCATCGAGATCCCTTCTCGCGGCGGACGCCCTTGAACTTCTTCGCGACGGTCGTCTTCTTCGCGGCCTTCTTCCTCGCCGCGGCGGCCTTCTTCGGCATCGCTTTCTTGGCGGCGGTCTTCTTCGCCTTCTTCACGGCCGTGAACTCGCCGGAGGTCTTGTCCCGCTTTGTCCATGTGCTCGCGCCGCCCATCGTGGTCCTGGTCTGGCTGCGCTTCTTCACCGCACCCTTGCGGGCGTTGTCGCCTGTCGGCTTGTTGGTCGCCATGATCGGTCCTCCTCGTGCACCGCGATGCCGCGGCATTCGGAAAACGGGAGTCGGTACATGTGGTTCCGCCCCCGCTCGGACGAATTGGGCGGCGTAGCTGCGGTGCGATTCCATAACCGTTTACTGCGAGGTCTAGCTGTTCAAATGCTCCCAGACCTTGGAGATCACGACGGAGCCTTCGCCGACAGAGGACGCCACCCTCTTCACCGAGCCCGCACGGACGTCGCCGACGGCGAAGATGCCGGGACGCGACGTGGCATAGGGAGAATCCGCACCCGCTTCCGCTCCGGTCAAGACGAATCCGTTCTTGTCGAGTTCGACCATGTCCGAGAGCCATGCCGTGTTCGGCTTCGCACCGATCATGACGAAGACGGCGCAAGCGGAGATGTCGCGGTCGATCCCTTCTCGGGAATTGCGGACAGTGACTGCATGCAGCTTGTCCGCGCCATGCAGTGCGACGACCTCGGCATCGTACTCGATCGAGATCGCCGGGTCGCCCTCCAGCCTGCTGGACAGGTAATTCGACATCGACGCAGCCAGGGATGTCCCGCGGACGATCAGGCGGACGTGGCTCGCCGAGCGACAGAGAAACATCGCCGCCTGTCCGGCCGAATTGCCGCCGCCGATGACGACGACCTCCGCATTCCGGCAGTGGTGCGCTTCGTTCTCTGTCGCGGCATAATAGACACCGATACCTTCGAGTTCGGCCAGCCCGTCGATCGGCGGCCGCCGATATTGAACCCCGGTGGCGATGACGAAGGACCCGCTGCGGACACGTTGTCCGTTGTCGAACGTGGCGCAGAATCCGTCGCCAAGCGGATCCAGCTTCGCGACGCGCCTTGGAATGACGAAACGGGTGCCGAACTTCATAGCCTGCACTTCGCCGCGCCAGACGAGATCGGCTCCGGATATGCCGGTCGGGAAGCCCATGTAGTTCTCTATGCGGCTGGAGGTCCCGGCCTTCCACCTGTCTGAGGCGATTTGAGCTGGCAGCGACGGGGCTTCGCGTAGAGCAAGCGGCCTGATGTTCACCCATATATTCGTTGCGATGACAGGGCTTCGAACAACCGCTTTCGGCCTGGGCCGGGAGGGTTCTTCATCGCCGCCGGCAGCGATTGCCTTCTCGCTCCTTGACCGAGGTCAGGAGCTTTCTTGAAACGAGTTATCATCATCATCGAATTCGACATCACGGCGGATGCCGAGCATACCGACCATCAGGACGAACAGACCCCTTATTGGGCAGACGAACTGCAAGACATGATGGACGATTACAACTGAACCACGGACCCCGCTTCGGCGGGGTTTCTATTTGCGCTGCCGCGCCAAAGCGACGTGACCTCGGCGAAGCTACGCCGTCACGCTGGAAACCGCTTCAAGCCCGGCCTCCTCCCTCTTCGCATTCATCAGATTGAGCAGGCGCGCGGCGGCACGGGCATCGGACAAGGCGCGATGATGGTCCTTCGTGTCGATATCGAAGGCAATGCACAGGTTGCCAAGGCTGTAGGACTTGTGGCCCGGAAATCGCCTTCGCATTCCCGCGCAGGTGCAGACCTTCGGGAAGCGAAATCTCCGATCGAGGCGCTCGAATTCACGGCCGATGAAGCCATAGTCGAAATTGACGTTGTGGGCCGCGAAGATGCCGTCGCCCATGAAGTCCATGAAGCTGTCGGCGACCTCCGCGAACAGCGGCGCACCGCGGACCATCTCGTTGGTGATGCCGGTCAATTGCACGATCCTGGCGGGGATCGATTTCTGCGGGTTCAGGAGCGAATGCCACTCGCCGACGACCTGATGGTTGCGGATCTTCACGGCGCCGATTTCAGTGATCCGGTCGGACGACGCCCAGCCACCCGTGGTCTCGATGTCGACGACGACATAGTCCTGCTCGGGGTCGAACCGGTAGTCGACGCGGCCGATCTCCGCGGAGATGCCGGCGTTTCCGAGTTGACGAAGCCTCGTCAGCTGATTGCGACGTATGACATCGCCTTCCGCCTTCACCTCGATGAACGAAACCCGGCCGTCTTTGGCCACCATGAGATCCGGAAAGCCGTCGCGCATCGCGCGGAAGTCATCGCACATCGCACGGATGATCGCGGCAAGGCCGTCGCCACTCGTGCCGGTCAGTGCCAGGCGCAGCGCTTCGATGTCGACGTGGTCCCACGCGAACACGCCGTTCGGCCGTCCCCACCTCGCGGCGACCGTCTTGAGCAGCAGATTCAACGCGTCGTTCGACCTGACGGCGGCGAGCTTGGCTTCGATCTGGTCCGCGAACTGTCGCGAGAAGCTTCTGTTCTTGAGACAGTGCGGCACCCAATCGAAGCCGCTGTGCAACTGGCCGGACTCGAAGAGTTCGTCCCAGAAAAGCAGCCCGAACAACGATTGCCAAAGCGTGTTCTCGGCGAAGAAGACGCGGAAGCCTCTTCTCCGCATGACGGCGGCGACGCCGGCCTCCGGATTGCGTCGGTGGGTGTCGTCGACCGTGATCGTGCTTCCCGCGCGCAGCAGTTCGGTGCAGGCGCTCGTCCTGCGCCCGCCGAACTTGCGTGCGTAAAAATCGGACGCGAACGTGAACTCCTCGTCGGTCGCCGGATCGTCGATCATCTGGCGGAGCAGCTCCTCCGCTTCGGCCTTGTCGCCTGCGCCATATGTGAGACGCACAAGCCGCTCGCGGCAATCGCCCGAGAGCCCGGCACGAAAGAGTTGACGCGCCACATCGGCTTCACCCAGCTTCTCGAAGAACTGGCCGACCTGGCACGCGGCGCGACCACGCAGGTCGGCGGCATATTCGCTCGGACACGCAGGGCCGCCGAGGATTGCGCCGATCGCATCCCGGTGCACTTCGACCGACTTCGTCGCGAGACCGTCGAGCAGCCGGTTGTAGTGGAAGCACGCCCTCGCCTCGTCGCCGTCCGTGAAGCGTGCGCTGAACGAGGACGCCTTGTTGGTCCGCAGAATTCCGAGATCGCGCAGGGCGAAGTTCTTCAGATCGTCTTCGGTCTTGCCGAAATACAGGTAGAGCAGGAATTCGACGGGTTTCGTATCGTCCAGCGCGACAAACCGCTCTCCGCCGCAGTGGCTGAAGGCGGTCGCGAACGGCACATTCGTCAGGAAGAACTCAACGAGCTTCGGCTTCGACCAGGACGTGCGGGCATCCGAAAAGCCTGCGGCCTTCGCCCCCTGCAGCAGTTCGACCTTCCGCAGGCACCCGAGAAGCTGCGAGTAGTCGGCCTCGCGCAGCGCTCTCGCGTGGCCACAAGCTTCGAGTTCAGCAAGTGCCCGGGCAACGTCGGCGATCTCTTCGTACCTGAAGTGGCCACGGTTGAAGATCACCCCGCGCCGATTAATCATGCGGATGAGAAGGCACTGAGCATCCTTCGTGAAGCCATTGAACCGCGCGACGAACGCGCGATGCTCTTCCGTCAGGATCGAACCGTAGGTCTCCCCCACGAACGATAGCATCTCGGTGAAATGGTCGAGGTAATAATAGACCGGCAGGACGGGCATCTTCATCTGAGGCTCAGTCTCCCACCGTCCGGATGCAGGCTTCGCCGCGGCGAAGAACAAGCCCGGCCAGCTCTATCACTTTGTTTTCCGCTGCCCGTTGTTCCTTATTTGTTCTTAAGATGATTTGTCAAGTCTGCGCGTTTTGCCCGACCGTTCCGCAGCTATGTGGACTTTTGCTCAGTCCGGTTCCGCCTAGCCCTAGTGCGGATGCTTGAGCAAAGATTGCGAGCCGCAAAGCAACACTCAAGCACCCGGAGCCGCTGGCGGCAATATTCCAGGTTACGCAGCCTTGGCGACCTTCTCCGGCCCCGCCTGCTCCATTGCCCGCATGTAGAGATCGAGCATGCTCTCGTGCTCGTCGCGTTCGTCCTGATCCTGCTTACGAAGTTTGATGATTTCCTTGAGGATCTTGACGTCGAATCCCTCGCCCTTGGCCTCCGCGAACACTTCCTTCTTCTGCTCGCTCAATTCGAGCATTTCGGTGTCCAGATTTTCGATGCGTTCGACGAACGCGCGGATCTTGCCGCCGGGAACTGTAACGTCAGACATGGTGCCTCCCTGAAGAATGGAATGCGAAAATGCCCGCAAAAAATAACCAATGCGTTAACCGACCTGAACCGACCACAAGGAGCTTAACTGCGCTGCGGCAGTCGATATTCCATTCGCAGGAAAAGTACGTCGAACGGCATCGTGACGTGCCAGATACATCTGCTGGCGTTCTTTGAACTCTTCAAACTTCGCCAAGGTCGTGGATGTTCGGCAGCAGACCTTCCCGCGTGACGTCGAGCGTCGCGAGCGTGATCGGCAGTTTGAAACGCCGCCTACCCGCGCTCCCGGGATTCAGATAGAGCACACCGCCTATCGTCTCGATCTTCGGCACGTGGGAATGGCCGGACACGACGATATCGATGCCGAGCGCGACCGGATCGATCTGCAGCGCCTTGAGATCGTGCAAGACAAAGATCGATCGATCTGCGAGCCGCACAGTCCAGGTTTCCGGAAACTCGTCGGCCCAAGCGCCCGTATCCACGTTTCCGCGGATCGCGGTAACCGGTGCGATGCGGCGAAGCGCTGCGATGATGTCGGCCCGCCCGATGTCTCCGCCGTGAACGATGTGATCCACGCCGGCCAGGCAGATTTCCGCTTCCGGTTTCAAGAGGCCGTGTGTGTCGGATATAATGCCGATCCGGAAGGTCATATTCGGTGCAAGCGGCCTATCTTCGCTCGCGCTGCATCTCGTCCCGGCGCATGGGCATCGCGTCGACCTTCCCGAACAGGTAGTCCGTGGACACTGGCTTGTCGGACGAGATGGCCGTGTGGCCGTCCTTGCCGACGAGGAAGACCTGAAAGCGCTTGCCGTCGGCATCGAGCCGGGACCGGATCTGCTGGGAACGCTCGCTGCCGTCGAGCGCTTCGCTCAGAACGATCGCACGCTCGGACATGCCCTTCGCGGCAGAATTGTAGATCCGCCGTTGCTTTTCGGCCGCAGGGTCTCCAAGGGGGGCGACGACGACCAACACGCGGCTCTTTCATCGAAACTGATCGAGCGGCGCCGCCTTGCCTTCATTCGTCGTCATGATCATCCCCGTCAAAATCGTCATCGCAAGAGTTCGCAGTCGCATTCTTACCCTCACCGCCTCCGGCCCGCGTGCCATCTGTCCTGGCCAAAACGATAATCCTCTCGGATCACGAACGATCCATTGCCGTCTGGTTTCGTCAAATCACGATGCGGTCGAAGTCAGCAGCCAGCCGGCTGTCCCGGAAGATGCCCGTCGCTTCGGCCAGGATTTCCTCGTCGGGATACCGGCCGGAGATGTGCGTGAGAACGAGCTGCTTCACGCCGTTCTCCGCCGCAAGCGCTGCGGCCTTCGCGGCGGTAAGATGGCCGTAGTCGCGTGCCATGGCGGCATCGCGATCGAGGAACGTCGCCTCGATCACCAGCACGTCGGCATCACGGACGTGCTTGGAATAGCCCTCGGTGGTTTCCGTGTCGCCAACGACGACGAGCTTCTTCGCCCCGGCTGGCGGACCGAGGACGTCTCCCGGATCGACCGTCCTGCCATCTGCCAACATGACCGGCCTCCCGTCCGCCAACTCTCTGCGCTGCGGCCCGTCCGGGACGCCCAGGGCCGCGAGGCGCCCGGGCAATAGATGGCGGCGTGACCGGCTTTGAAACGTGAATGCGAAGCTGTCGGTGTCGCGGTGGCGGACGGGAAAGCAGTCGACCGCGAACTCGCCGGTGTCCATGACCGGTCCCTCACTCAGCGGCACAAGCTCGAGTGGGACCGGCGGTCCCTCGCCCCAAAACCCCGCGAGCACGCGGGAGACCACATCGAGCGTTCCCGGACCGCCATGGACGGTCATGGTGTCTCCGCTCCGCTGCTGCCGCAACGTCGAAAAAAGACCGGGGATCCCGAGCACATGGTCGAAATGGGCGTGGGTCAGCAGGAGACGATCGAGCCTCCTTAACCCCGCGCTGGTGGGATACCCAAAGTTCTGCACTTTTGAGCCAAAGTTCTGGCGGACACAGGAATAACACCCTATCGACCGGGCAAAAACGGCTGGATCTTGGGGTTTCGCGCTCTCGATCCTCATTCGCATGCTGCAGCCATTCAGAAACAGAAATTGGCCATTCTGACTTCGCGCCATATCGAGACGCCAAGAGGCAAGATGCCATTCGGATCGCTCATCTTTCGAATCTAATTGATTAAATGGCCTCAGACTTAAGGTCTGCGCAATACCGCGGCTTCTCGAATTTGAATCGAATGGGTGTTCCCCGTCAGCACCCCTGAGACAAATTGAGGGACTTCCCGAAGGGAGGATTTCTGGTTCATCGTAGCCGCAAGGAGCGAAGATGAAACAGAAATCCGGGCCGAGCAAAGCGCCGGCAGAAC